>DRLZ01000098.1 GCA_011322755.1 Crenotrichaceae bacterium | reverse complement strand
TGTCTGCTGCGAATTCAGGTCAGTTTGAAATTGTTTGAGATCCAGCTTGAGTTTTGCTGCCAATTCAATCAAGACCTCATCGTCGGACGGATTTTTTGCATCAAGATAGTAAGCGTGCTGGATCGCATTAATCATTGCCTGCTCGTACTGGTTTCCCTGTGTCCGAGCGGCAATCACAGCTCTGCAAGCCGGATAGGTAGAGCGTCTGGGTTGACAGGTTGTCCAGAATTCATGGTTAAACTCAGTGCCTGGAACAGCGGTTTGAATGTGTTGCCATGTTTGACGAATGGTGTTCTGCAAGGTCTCAGGCATTGGTTGATTGGTATCAGCGGCAAGACCTCCAAGTAAATAGTTAACCTCGATGTGTTGAGGAAGTTGTTGTTGAACAGTTTGCCAGACTGGACGGAACGCCCAGCACCAGCTGCACATTGGGTCATGAATATAATAAAGTGTTGATTTCACTTGGTGTTTCCAGATGCTTGCGTTTGACTGTTATTCATTACGGACTGCGTATTAGAGTATATCGCTTAATAACTTTTGAATCGGGGCAGGCATTGCAGGTTGTGACTGATCAGGTTTAAACCAGCCTGATTGTGCGAATTCGCTGATTGTATGCGGTTGTCCTGATTGTGCCAGCACAGGTTGAAAATGCAGATGAAAATGCGAAAAGGTATGTTTTCGTACCGGCAACCATTTTAGACTTGTCTTGTCGACCAGTCTTTGCTGAAACCACTCAATAACACTGTTTTTATCTGCATGTTCTGGCAAGCTCCACAGCCCTCCCCAGATCCCCGATGCAGCTCTTTTTTGCAAATAAACGTCTGATTTCGAGTTAAGCAACACGGCCATATAACAATGCTTTACCGGTATGGCTTGCTGTTTGCGTGGGGTTGGTAATTCTTCTATCCGCTTTGTTATTCTGGCAACACATGCAGATGCAACAGGACAAGCCGTACATTCAGGGTTGCGGCGGGTACACAGTGTCGCGCCTAGATCCATGATTGCCTGGGTGTAATCGGCAACCCTGTTCGGTGGCGTTAAATCATCACTTAATTGCCAGAGTTGTTTGCTGACAGACGCTTTTCCGGGCCAGCCTTGAATTCCGTAAAATCGGGCGAGCACACGTTTGACATTGCCATCGAGAATTGCGTGACGTTGTGAAAATGCCATGCTAAGAATTGCAGCGGCGGTTGAACGACCAATCCCCGGTAGCCGACAAAGCACATCCAGTTGAGCTGGAAACTGCCCAGCATAGTCAGTATTAATAATCTGTGCTGTTTTGTGGAGATTGCGCGCTCTGGCGTAGTAGCCGAGTCCAGCCCAGTGTTCAAGTACACGATCCAGTGATGCTGAAGCCAGTGCCTGAACAGTGGGAAAGCGCGTCATAAAACGCTGAAAATAAGGGATAACCACGCTCACCTGGGTTTGCTGGAGCATGATCTCAGAAACCCAGATTGCATAGGCATTCGCGGGTTTTGACTGCCAGGGTAAATCTTTTCTACCGTGACAATCGTACCAATCCAGAAGACTGTGCTGAAATACCTCCGCAGTCAAAAGCAGCGAATCACTATTGCGGTTAAAACAAGCCTTTGAGTAATTCCCCAGCACCTTTTTCAAGATCGCTGCCCAGCTTGTCACCGAGTTTTTTATTGATCTTGTCCATTACTTTTGCCTTGTTTTTTTCAATGAGTACCTTGGCTTTTTCTTCTGCCTGCTTACCGACCTTGGTTTTTAGCGCTTCCTGCATCGCGGCTTTGGTATCCAGTTCGTAACGGATATTATCCAGTGTTCCTGTGATCAGCAATGGAATCGGAATACCGGTTAAATCGGTTGGGGAATTTCCACCTTGTCCCTTCAAAGTATCAACCAGTTTGACACGTGTACGATATTCAAGTTTTTTGGTATTCAGATCAAGTTTCCCTTTCCCCAGGATTCGGATCAGCGGTGATTTCAATTCCAGCTTTTCAGTTGTGACGACACCGTTGTTAATTTTGGAGACCATGTTCAACTCGGAAAAATCGGTTTTATTGGTGGCTGATTTATCGACTGCTTTTCCTTGCAGGGTTGAGAGACCATCACGGATCATTTTCGGGATGTTGATGCCATAGATTGCACCATCCAGAAAGTTTGCTGTGATATCACCATTCAGGGTTGAGATAATCGTCTGCTCTGTTGCGCCGCTGGCAGAGAGATTAGTGCCCATGTTGGCTGTGCCGGAGATATAGGTTTTTTCCATTAATTCCTTCAGCAAGGGTTCAATTGCTATATTTGCAATACGATTATTGATCTTCAGGGTTGGTGTTTGCTGTTTGGCATTGACCACCACGCCAGCGTTGATGCTGCCTTGATAAAATTTACCGATGGACGGTCGCGCATCAACCAGCCCGTCTTTCCCTTTGACTGAAAACTGAACGTTTTTCGCTTTGAGCCCATTGACAAGGGCTTCATTAATGACAAGTTTACCATTCAGATTGAGCTTACGGATGGTTTCTATCGGAATGATTTCATTGGCTGAGGCAGCTGTCGTGTCTGAATCTGACCCGGCTGCGGCTTGAGTCTGTACTTTCTCTGTTGCTGAACGATCAGCTTTTTTCTCGACCTGTTTTGATTTAGGAGGCATGTATCGATCCAGATCAATTTTATCCAGTTTCAGATTGAACGTGATAGCCTGTGTTTCAAAATCGTTTACAGCAAGTTGACCTTGTAGCTGGCTGTCATCCAGGCGGATATTCAGGTTTTTCAATCGGGCAGCTTGCTTTGAAATAAACAGCTCACTGCTAAAAGCAAGTTTGGATAACGCGTTTGGATCCTGCATTTCCGGCAGGCTGATTCCAAAGTCATTTGCGAGTTTTTTTGCATTCAACTCATCAAGAGTTAATTGTCCCTTGAATTCAGGTGCATCAATGATTTTGTTGCCGGTTAGCTGACCTTTAATGACAAGGTCAGCGGCATTGAGCTGAATATCTGATAACGATACGAGCTGTTTTGCCAGGTCGCCGCTGACTTTTGTTGTGAGCTGAGCATCAATTTTCCCGCCAGGAAACTGTTCGCCTTGAGCATGTGCATTCAGGCTGAGCTGACCCAGATCAAATTTATCCTGATTGGCGATGGAAATACTTGGTAGCTGCAGACTGGCATTGAATTTTTCGGGCAACTCTCCACCGCCACCGTTGATATCCAGTTTTAAGCCGGAAGGAAGGTGTGCGGAGAAGGTTTTTTGATTAAACTTGATTGCAGAGCTGTTCAGGTTGATATTAACCTTGCCCTGTTTAACAGCTTCACCTTCAAGCTGTGCAGTTAGATCAAGCGCACCAAGATCAAACTGACTGAATTGATTGCTGATCGATGCTTTTGGTAATTGCAGACTGGCATTAAAAACCGCTGGTAATTGCCCGCCTTTGCCGTTGATGTTGAATTTTACTCCGGATGGTAGTTCAACTGACATGGTGTTCTTGTCAAATTTGATTTGCGAACTGCTCAGATCGATTTGAACTTTGCCCTGTTGTACAACGCTGCCTTCCACATCAGTGTTGAGTTCAAGTTTGTCAATGGTAAATTGATCCATAGCTTCGTTCAGTGTTAATTGACCCGATACCTTCATTCTGTCATTCAGCTGTGGATCACTGACACTTGCAATAAACTCGGCATCAAACGGGATTGGGTTTCCAAAACTGACTTCGTCAATATTCAGATTGAGCTGGTCAATGACCACTTTTTGTGGTGTTGCCTGATCGTCATAACTGATCTGTGCGTTGTTGAGACTCAGGCCTGCGATAGATAGGGCAGCTAAGCCAGAGCCTGCCTTGTCAGTGATGTCTGCATCGGCTGTATCTGATGATTTTGGTGTTTCTGCAGGTGTCTCGATCGGCTCCGATGCGTTATTTTCCTTGCTGGTCAGAGTTTCCCAGTTTGCAGACCCATTGGGCAGTTTCACCAGATTCAATTTCAATCCATCAAGTGACACACGATCCAGCTCAACTTCTTTTGACAACAACGGCAATAATTTAACTTTGACATCAGCACCGTCAACAGCAAGAAGTTGTTGATTCCCAAACGCAGGCAAATCGTTCAGTTCAACCTTGCCGAGTGAAATACCAATCCAGGGGAAAACAGAGAGCTTGATGTCACCTTCTATTTTGATATCCCTGCCTGTTTTATCTTTTACCAGATTAACAATTTGAGGCTTGAAATCGTTGGGGTCAACAAAACGAGGCACCAGTATCACTGCAGCGATGATGAGCAGGACTAAAAAACCAAAAAAGTATAAAAGATAACGAACGAGTTTTCCCATGATTCTGGCACCTTAACATTTACGTATTCACAAACAGATACGACTTAACCCTACTGCGTCCAGCTCAGCTATTACATAGATTAGAAGCGGTATGTTACTGTATAAAAACGACTCAAGCATATCATATATGTCGATTTGACAGTGCCAAACAGTAATAATTCCTGAATAATCATTGCACGGCCACGATTCTAGCTTACGCGTACAGTAAGCCAGATGGTACTGGTCGTTGTACAGCGCATTGTGCTTGTTTCTCAGCTCTGGCTTGAAGTGATTGCGAACAGATAATTCATTCTACCTATGTGTTGATACAGAGGATGTCAATATTGAGTATTGTGTTTAATATGAGTGTGTTGGTTGTCGTTCATTGAATAATTTCTATAACAACAATGATTTTGTAAGACAACAGGCTATAATGGCGTTACAGCTCAGTAGGCGCACCTGACTTCATGCCTCGGATTGCTGCATAATACAGAGCCTTTCTGGAGGAGGATCGTAACAATGCCGGACAGACTCTTACAATAACTGGTTTAAGTTGGAGGAAAGACGATGGCAGGAATAATCCCGATCGCCATAGCATTTGTTGTGGCGTACTGGTTTTTTATAACCGCAAAAAGAGCTGACCTGAAGGAAAACGAGCCTTGGACATGGGCATTTGTAGGTGGAATCTGCTTTTACGCTGCGGCTAAACTCACAATGTTTGTTTTGACTAAAGTATTTGTAATTTCCTTAATCGAAGGGAATGATACGAGCATGCCGAGGCTTTTGATTATTGGCGCAGGATGTATGATTGGTGTGATACTTTCTATCTTTGTTCATGCCAAACTGTTGCCAATCGCAAAAAAAGCCTGACAAGTCAGTTAGTAGATCTAAAAAGCCCCTACAGGCAGGGGCTTTTTAGTGTTATATGCGTGGATTATAGCTGATCTGCATTACTGCTTAGATAGCTGGCTACACCTGCTGCATCTGGATTCATTCCGACTTGGCCTTTTTGCCAGCCAGCGGGGCATACTTCACCATTTTCTTCAAAGAATTGCAGTGCATCGACCATACGAATAGCTTCATCCATATTCCGGCCCAGCGGTAAATCGTTAACAACCTGGTGTCTGACAATTCCGTCTTTATCTATCAGGAATGTCCCACGGTATGCAATTGCAGCACCTTCTACTTCAACATCATAGCTTTTCACGATTGAGTGAGAAACGTCAGCAACCATGGTATAACGAACTGGTCCAATACCACCCTGATTAACCGGAGTATTGCGCCATGCGCTATGTGTGAATTGAGAGTCAACTGAAACCGCAATGACTTCTACACCACGGCTGGTAAATTCATCCAGTCGATGATCCAGAGCGACCAGCTCGGTTGGGCAAACGAAAGTGAAGTCAAGCGGGTAAAAAACGACAAGCGCATAT
>DRLZ01000097.1 GCA_011322755.1 Crenotrichaceae bacterium | reverse complement strand
GTCAGAATCTTGCTCAAATTGCTGTGTGTCATATCGACAAAAAAATCCAGATCTTTTAACGCCAGTTCAAGATCCTGTTCCGAAATACCGATCCGATGACTGGGTTCGCTGACAGTATGCGATGGTTGTTTCGGAGATTCCTTGATCGTTAGTGGGTTAGGGTAGTTGAGTTTCAAAATCCAGCGGTTGATAAAGACGGCTAATAACAGCATAAAAGCGACATTAATTGCGACAGGCTGCAGAACAAATTCATAACCTAACGAGGTAATTGAGTCACCTGCTGTGACTGGTGCCAGACTGGTTGCTGCCGCGGGGGGATGTAAGCAGCGTAACAATAACATGACAAATACAGCACCACCAACTGCTGCTGCAGAAGCTGAAGCAGTCTCATTGATATGCAACGCACACATGGTACCAACGAGTGCAGAACTTATTTGTCCTGCTGCAAACGGCCAGGGTTGTGCCAGCGGGCTATTGGGAATAAAAAAAAGAATCACTGCAGATGCGCCCATTGATGCCACAATCAAAGGGAATTGTGGGCCAAATGTAACTATATGAGTGATTAAGGCAACGAAAAAAACAGAGCAGAAACAGGCGATAAATGAATAAGCTTTGGCTTTTGGGCTTAAATTAACAGGATCAACTGTTAGAAAACGGAGAAATCGCATAGCTGGTCAGAGAGTGATCCAGATAATAAGAGACTGATATTAGACTGGGACCTTCTGTGAATGGCAAGTAAAACTGGTAGCTATCTGTTGCCCAGATTTTACTGTTGCAAATACAGTGGTGAGTCAGGAAGTTAGCTCGCAGGATAAAATTCCTGCGAGCTAATGATGAAGAAACTTAGCGGATTAAAATATTACCATTGGTGCCCAGTTTAGGATCAGCATCAGGCATGTTCATCAGGACTGTAATTGCTCCCCGCATCGCTGCGCCCATTGTATGATCGACAATGGCATTGTTGGTCGGATGGTCAGCAGGTGAGACCAGATCAAACGTATCGGCTGAGGCTATCGGAACATTGCGTGTTTGAATGCCGTACAGTGTATTTTGTGGATTGCCGTTAATATAGACTCTGTCCCAGATACCAGCGATAGGATGAAAGGCGACCGGATGGTTGATATTGGCATTGACGAAAAAGATGCGTACGCGTTCGCCTGGTTTGGATTGCAGGGTTAGCGAGGCATTTTCATCATGTACTGGGTCATAATGGAAGATTTTTCCATTGATTAATGATCCTGCCCAGCCTCGGTCTTCAATCATGGCATCTTTGTCTTTTGCGTTGGGGAAATACTGGGACTGGATGAGTACATATTCGCGATCAGGTTTCGGATATGCATTGCTGTAGCCATTTTTCGGGTCAACGATAATGATGCCGTACATGCCGCGAGCGATATGCTGAGCCATAGTGGCAGCACCACAGTGATACATATACACACCAGGATGATTGGCAACAAACGTAAAATGTTTGCTTTCTCCAGGCTTGACTTCACTGAATTCCTTTAATACGTCGACAATAGCCGCATGGAAATCCATGGAGTGACTTTCTTTATTTTCTTTCGGGTTGTTGAGTGTGAAGTCAACAGTATCGCCTTCAGTAACACGCACGACTGGTCCCGGAATTTTACCGTCATACGTCCATGCGGGATACTCGGTACCTTTGTTGTCAATGACGACATTTGCTTCTTTTGCGGTCATGGTTACTTTTACTGTTTTGGCCGCAATCGGTTCAGCAGCTAATACAGTCAACACTGAAATCGCAGCAACTGCGAATTTAGCGGGATGTGTGAATATTTTTATGCTCATATGACTATCTCCAGATGTTTTTGTAATTAAATGAAAAAAACAAACAATCCAGGCTAGCATTTGCAGAGCGTGTGCAAATACTTGACCAGATCATTGATTTCCTCATTGGACAGAGTGGAGCTCCAAGGTGGCATCAATACTGATTTTTTGATTGCCTGACCGCCTTCCTTGATAACCTTGAAAAGCTCCTCGTCGGTGCGTGCCGACATTTCCTTCGCATCTGTATGATTGCGTGGCTGGGTCGACATGTCAGTTACATTAATGCCGTTACCACGCCCGTCCAGTCCATGACATTGCACACAGTATGTCTTGTAGTTTCGTTCAGCTGTTGTTGCACCCGCATCAGTGGTCATAATCAGCGACCAAATGCTAATGCTGATAATAAAAAATGAAGGTCTCATTTGAAATCCTCCTTGCTTAACGCGCGTAAATAATGCACCAGTTTTTGCAAATCAATTTCTTTCAGGTTTTTATTGGGCATAATGTTTTTGGGTTCCCATGCCTGTGGGTTGCGCAGAAAACTGATGAGATAATCTTCCTGAAGACGATTTGCAGCGGTATACACTTCTGGTCCGGAGAGCCCGCCGTAACCCGGTTCGATTTGATGACATGCGAGACAGCCCTTGAATTTATCAAACATCATTTCACCAAGCGTCATCGAGATCGTCCCTGGCTGATAGTCGCCTTGTTTGACCAGTTGCTGATTGTGTTTTAGCGTCATTAACTCATCGACGACCAGCTTCGCGTCGTTGCTGGACAATTTGGGATGGTCGACCAGGGTTGCCTTGTCGATCACATCGGATTTTTCGCCTGTTTTGATATGGTTAGCGTAGAAGTTGCCTGCGGGTCTGATTCTGACTGGTTTCTGCAGCCAGTTTGTCATCCATTCCGATTTGTATTTGACTCCTGCAGAAGAAAGATCCGGGCCTTTGCTTTCCCAGAGTTGTTCGACAGTTTGCGGTGTTGTCAAAGAAAGGGTGTGACATGATACGCATTGTTGATCAAGAATGCTCTTGCCCGTGTTTTCAGCATGAACGGGAGTATTCATGCTGGCAGTAGCGATCAAGATAGCCCACAATGTCTTGCTGTGTTTTTTTGTGGAGTGGCTGGTCATCACTGATCTCCTTTTCTTCTGCGTCGTCTCTCAATTGGAGTGCCTTTAAAGCCCGGCTGGTTATGTAGCCCATGCTGTTTTTTAGCTGATTCACTGAAGAAAAAATCAGCGTCGTAAACCTTGTCTTTCCATGCATACCAATCATCCATTGGTATTTCGTCATATTCGAAAATGGTAATCGCACCGCCTGGATATTTACCTGCATTGGTGACGTGGGTATCGACATGGTCGTGAGCGATAAAGCGTCCGGGGTTGTTCATTTTCATGATGGCGTCATAGCGTTCGCCCGGTCCGATCAACAAGGTGTCTACTTCATAGGGCTGAGCAAGTGGCAGACCGTCTTTGTGTGTGATTAACATGTCGTGACCGTGCGGGTGAAAAGAATGGATGCCGCCGCCGGCGCCGTAGAAACGTAAACGAACCACATCACCTTTTTTGACGCGTAGTGGTTGGGTTAAGGGAAATGATCGACCATTAATTGAAAAATAATCGGCAACATCAGCTGGCGTTCCGCCCTCACCAAACTTGTCGGCATTCGCTGATTCCCAGGTGCTGAACATTAAAATGGCATCTTTTGTGACAGTTTTTTCCAGTTTTGTGGGTTTGGCAGGATCAACAATGATCGGTCCCCACATACCTCGAATGCCAACGTGTTCGTTGACATTACTATGACAGTGATACCAGAGACTGCCGGTTTTTTCTGCTTTCCAGCGATAGGTATATGTGTCACCGGCTTCAATAACCTTTTGGGTAATGTCAGGTATTCCGTCATTCCGCCAGTTGTTGGTCTGATAAAAGCCATGCCAGTGGATGGTGTGAGGCGTTGACGTGTTATTGGTAACCAGTACTTCCACATCATCACCTTCACTCACATGTATCAGTGGTCCTGGAACCTGGCCGTTAAATGCAAAAACCTTGTAATCCAGCTTGGGCGCAACTTTAATGACGACCTCTTCGATGGTCATTTCAAATTTGTATGGTTTGGCCTGAACAGAGGTAACCCATACACAAGCGATGAAAAGACAAGCCAGTTTTCTTGTATTAAGGAATCCTGCAATCCAGTTTTTTCGAAAATACATGTTGTTGCCTCCTGTCAGGTCAATACGAAAAGTATGTGTAGATGTGAGTTGAGAATATCTTCATTACCGACCTTTGTCAAGAAGACACACAATAAAGGTAATATACTTTATATAATCTCTAATTTGTGTTATTAATTTACGCTGGAAGAATGTTATGCTTTGTTTGAATTGTTGTTTTACAGAGAACAATTATTTGTTGTGTAGCTGGTAGTAGGGTATGAATTAGGCAGGTGTGTATTGGAAGCAACTTCTGGTGGCCATCAATTGTCTAGTAGTAAGCGTTGAGAAATTTTACTGATGTGAATTAAACATTTGCGTTTGAGCGAAATTCTGTTTAAGTACTGACATATAGCATATGTCCAGGGCGTTGTAACAAGGCAAATATTGAAATTAGTCCAGATAGCACAAGGTGTTTTGTATGGGAATAGTCGGATTTGGTGATAAGCAGCAGAAGATTTTGCATTTTCTGGTGCAGGAAAAGGAAGGCATGACTGTTGATCAGTTTTCCAGACGTCTGGAAATTTCCAGAAGTGCTATTCATCAGCACATTACTGTATTGGAAAGAGATGGATATGTCAGGAAGTACGCTTCTTTACAAACCGGAGGACGACCTGGAACGACTTTTGTGTTAACAGATAAAGGGATTCATCTTTTTCCCAAGCATTATAGCTTGTTTGCTGAGATGCTGATTAATCTGATCAAAAATAAACTCGGGTCAAAAGGACTGGTTGACTATCTTCGGGAACTGGGTGTCTCTCTTTCAGAAACTAAAAAAGCCGCACTTGCAAACAAGCCGCTCAACAAGAAAATTGAAATGACTGTGGAGATTATGCAGGAACTGGGTTACGACGCCCGGGTTGCTGAAAGTGAGCCAGATCAACCGCCAATGATAGACGCTTATAATTGTGTTTTTCATGATCTTGCCAATGAAAATGAGGAAGTTTGTGAATTGGATTTGTCATTGCTGACTTCGTTGCTGGATAGCAAAATTGAACACGTGTGCTGTATGGCAAAAGGCAACAATCAATGTCGTTTTAAAGTGTTACCCGCAGACACCGACTAAGCAGCACATGACTGGCGATATGCTGACAGATGGCAACTTCGTAACATCTTTAAGCCATCAATTGCTTGGCTGTGTGACTTGCGTTGCGCTATAGGCGCGATTCTATCTGTTGTTACTCACCGTAATCTGGGTACTCTTCTGTTTGCTTATGATGACTCAACTACCTGATATAGTGAGAGTAGACCGCCTGGTTTGCTGCGAAACAGTAATTCTAAACCATCAATTGGCAATGCAAGCGAAGATGTGAATGGCAACATGCGAGCCATCAATGTTTGCTCGCCTGCAGGGCTGGTAATCTTCCATGCTCTGATTTGTGTAGGAGAGATTTTTTGTATCAAATAGCTACCTGTTGCGCTATCTTTAGACCAGCGTTTTACCTGTGATATCAATGAGTGCAAGTTATCGGCTATCTGAAAAGTCCGGGTTTCAAATGGTATCGGTTGATTGGTCAACGCAGCGATTTCGCTGAGTCGTGACAAATCATCAATGCTTGCTAATAATCTTACTGATGTTGTTTTAAACTGTGATTGTATTGCTTTTAGTGCATTGTCAGCATCCATCATTAACCATTCAGCATAGTGTCTGGAATCTGTTGCATTGCTGGAAAATCCACCGCTTAATTGTTGCCAGACAGCTTGTGTGCTTTCAGCAAACATTTCTGCAACCGGTAAAGTTAACCAAACCTGAGAGCCTGTAAAAAAATGCACTCTTTGACTGTTATCCCACCAGCTTAGCAATACAGATGGTTCAGCGGGTAGCTGCTTGATCTTAAGCGTCAGCTGATGCCAGGCTTGCTCATTATTTTCTGGGTTTGCTACTGGAGTGGAAGATGATGTTTCATGTGGATCAATTAGAGCCGTATATGTTGTACCTTTTTCGTCTTTGTAAATGACTTGCTGAAATTCAAGTTCATGATGATTAGCGCTTGATACAACGAGTCTATGTAGTCGATCTGCCTGAAAATAACTATCCAGCTCAGGAAAATCAACAGCACCGCTAAGCAGCTCTTGTTGTTGGTCGATTTGTAATGCTGGGTGTTGAGCGGGCATGCTAAACCACAGGAGCGCCATGCCGCTTACAACACACAGGATTGCTATCAGATTTTTCAATCGATATCGATGCCTTGTTGACTGTTATCGCTGATAGTCAGGACTTGCGATTATTACGCCATAACATCGTTGCGCCAACAACAAACAACGCAGATCCCAGCGGAAAACCAAGGTCATCATCAGCAAACTGTTCTGGCAACAGGTTGCGAGAGGCGGTTTTGGTGTTAGCCGTGCCCTCTCTCAAACGAGTGTTTTCATCCATGATTTCACTGTAATCACGTAATAGTTCAGACCATCCTTCGGTATAGGTGAATCCGCCTGGATTGACATGAAATAACCCTTTATACAGTTTGATTAAATCGTGTTCCCACATGTCCGCATAAATACGTTCAACATGTGTCGGATTATTGTCTTTTGCCCAGAACAACTGGAAGAAACCCCCGGCATCATCTTTTTCTGGCGCTGGCGGGTCTGGACGGTGACTGTTCTGACCAACCAGCAGACCATCCTTGTGTAACGCCTTGACGATTTTCTTTGCTTCCTGCTCAACTTTGATGCCTTGAATCGTGCCTTTGTCCGCAGTTTCCAGATAGGTTCTGGAAAAGCGTGGAGAATGGCAGGCAGCACAGCTGTTTACCCAGGCTTGTTTGCGTTCCTCAAACCAGGGATGGGATAAATTATCAGCAATTTGAGGCGTTGGATTAAAAGCCCAGCGAACCTTGCGTACCAGGTTATGGGAGTACTCACCCTCAAATTCAAAATGACAGGTTTGACATGTTGGGGCGGTGTAGTGTCCTTTGGTGAGCGCATCTTTTAAAGGTGCTTCAAAATTCCATTTCTTTTTACCGGTTGTTTGATAAATAGTGCCATGTTTTGAAAACAGATAATTTTCATATTCATTATGGTCAACGCCATTGTGACATGTCATACAGGCTTCGGGTTGACGTGCTTCTGCTGAAGAGAAGCTATGGCGGGTGTGGCAACCATCACACTTGTTCTGCTGGTAGTGACACATATCACAGCCCTGGGCAATTTCACGTTCAGCCATTGCTGCCCAAACAGCTGTTTCAACATTGGCTTTCCAGTCATTGGCATGGGAAGGATGACCTTTCCCCCATTGCTGTTGAGGCCAGGTTTGCTGTTTTTCTTGTTCAGACTCTGCAAACTCGTCGGTATGACACGTGCCGCAAGATGCGCGGTCTGGAAGAACCAGGTCCTGATTATGGCTGATCGATTCAGCACCAACGCTACCATGGCAGTCGATACAGCTAACATCTTGTAATTGGCCACCTTTTTTCAGCAGACCTTGTTGAATCAAATTGTGTTCTATGTCTTTTAGTTTTTCTTTCTTGTAGTAGGTCACGCTGCGTGGTGTCAAGCGGCGTATCTTATCAAGATTGGCATGTGTGCTGTTTTTCCAGGCATGATAGGCGCCCGGTGTAATGGCTTGATGGCAGCTGATGCATTGGTCGCGGCTGGCTTCGACTTCTGGCTCAGCCGGTGGCTGATAAAAGTCAACCGGATTCCAGTATTTCTGAATAGGTATTGGCTGCCAGTGTTGTTGATATTTGCCTTTGCCCGGGTGGGTTTTATAGTAATTGTCTTTTAATGTCTCAAAGTCGGTGGTTTTAGCATCCGCCGAGGCAAAGGTAAAGCTGATTGAGATAACGAAACCGAGCCACAGTAACCTGTAGAAATATTGTGTCGTGTTGCCCATTTAACCCCCTCAGATTGTTGAGACATGTGTTACTGGTTTTATTTCAACCTTCAACACTTAACGATTTATTAACCAGGTAACTGAATCAACCAGGTTGCTTTTACACTGATAGCGGTGATGCTATTCTACTAACATAACCAATGTCAACGGATGATTGTTGCATTTCACGATTGAGCATGGAATCAGAGAAACCAGCTGCGAATACGTGGTGATGCCCGGATAATTAGTGATGTGGTTTTTTGATAGAGTGATCCAGCAGAATGACTCCAATCACAATCAGTCCCAGCCAGCTGGCTGACAAATATCCCGTGATCCCGTCTTGCCCGGCCAGGAATCGCCATTGGCTTGAGGGGTTGAGGTCGGTTAATGCTCTGGTCATTTTTATACTGAAGACCCAGCCCGCATGAATACCAATAACTAACATTAATCCTTTGTTATACCGGATTTTGATCAGCGCCAGAAACACGCCGGCAAGAAAGAGTGCAAGCAGTGTATCAAAATCATGATGTTGAAAGAGATGTTCCAGACTACGTAACAAAACATCGAGTCCTGCTGTCAAGGTATTGCTGTGAGGATAGGGTGTGATTTGTGGTTTCAGAAAATGCAGTATGGCAAAATAAAAAGCACTGGCAATGATTGTCAGACTTCTGGCGATTGACTGAATTTTGTCCAGCCGTGCCAATAACCATTCAAGCAGCCAGCCACGAAAAATATATTCTTCAATGCAGCCAATGATTAAGCCAACGCCAAATGCTGAAGTCGCCCTGTGGGTAATGTTGGTTAATGACAGGGCATCACTATCCAGGATTCGTATTTTCAACAGTATTAACAGGTAAAGCGGTATCAATAAGATAACAATTCCAGTCAGCCAGCCGATGATAAGCCGCTTTAGATCGACACGGATGTCTGGAGATATTCTGTCCGGTGTGGATGTGAAGCTGGACTTTGTCCTGGCAAAAATTGCAGAAAGCAGCAGCAATAGCAGCGCTGTTTTCTGGAACACTTTTTCTAATGCATAGTTGCCATCTGTCAGACTCCACAAAACGGGTGAAAGAAATGCTGCAACAGTTCCGATGCCAAGCATAATAATGATCGGTTTAACAAGTGTTGTTATTATTCTGTAATATTGCATGGCGCTTGTGTCGATGGGTTAGGACAGTGTATTTTCGTTGTTTTTGATGTGGATAATTGTACAGACTACTTTAAAATTTAATCAGGAACAGTATAATAGTAGGGATGCGAATGTGGCGGAATTGGTAGACGCGCTGGATTTAGGTTCCAGTAGGGCAACCTGTGAGAGTTCAAGTCTCTCCATTCGCACCAAAACTAGGCATGTTGAAGTAATCCGTTGCATCGAGGCGTGCAATATAACATGGCAGTTCAGAAATTAACTGGTTTGATACCAGCATGGCAGAGATACAACTCTCTTTTGTCGCTTGATTAGATCGCAGTCATTAGTTGCTGGGACAATCTGAATGAATACAGCACTATACTACCTGCCCATAAGCGGCGACAAAAACTCAGGATAGTTGCCTGGTTTATGATCAAGCACAAAACCAATTCAATGACATTGACGAGACCACAAGGCAAATTGATTTCAGTGCTTTCCATGTGTGCCGTTAATGTAGAGCCTTTCTCCATTCACTAAAAACTCATTGTTCGAGGAAATATGGTATGCAAGTGACCGTGGAAGAATCCTCAGGTTTAAATAGAACGCTAAAAGTTCAAATTCCTGAAGATACCATTAAGCAAAGTGTTGATCAGCGAATTAGAACACTTGGCAGCAAAGCAAGAATTCCGGGTTTTCGCCCAGGGAAAGTACCCCAGAAATTGATTCGGGAGCGATATGGAGATCAAGCGCGCCAGGAGGTCATTTCAGACCTCCTGAAATCATCATTCAGAGATGCTCTGACCGAGAAAGATCTGGTTCCGGCAGGGACGCCTGAAATCACTGAAATGCATGCGGATAGCGGCAATGGTCTGGAATACACCGCCAGTTTTGAAGTTTTTCCGGAACTTGAATTAAAACCGTGTTCGGAGCTTGAGTTAAAACATTCTGATTGTGAAATCACCAGTGATGATGTCGATGTCATGATTGAAAAGCTGCGTGAGCAAAATCGTCAATGGAACACGGTCGATCGCGCATCGAAGGAAGGCGACCGGGTCAATATTAAATATACGTACAAAGCCGATACGGAAGATGAATCTGTTAAACAGGGTTCTTCTGATAGTGTCTGGGTGCTGGTTGGGCAGCCATCGCTCATGCCAGAGTTTGACGAGAAAGTGAATAATGTTTCAAAAGATGAGCATCTGGATTTCTCTGTCACATTCCCAGAGGATTACAATCATCCAGGTCTGGCCGGTAAAAAGGCTGATTTTGAGCTTGATGTGTTGGCGGTGGAAGAGCCTAGCCTGCCTGATGTCGATGAGGAATTTATTCAGAAGTTTGGTGTCGAAGAAGGGACACTTGAAGCGTTCCGAGAGGAATTGCTGAGTAATCTTGAGCGCGAAAAAAAATCTGCTTTAAAACAAAGACAGAAATCAGACGTGATGCAAGCACTGTATGACAATAACCCGGTTGTTGTGCCACAAGTGATGGTTGATGCCGAATTGAAAGAGTTGTTAAAACCTTATCAGGAAGCAGTGGATAAGAAAAATGCTGTTCTGGATGATGCGGATCTTGAAAAACAATTGGCTGAGGAAGCCAAACGTCGTGTCTCACTGAGTCTGATACTTGGCGATATTATCAAGCGTAACAACTTGCAGCCGGATCCTGAAAGGATTAAGCAGACAATCGAAGAGATTGCAGCAGGCTATGAAGACCCAAATGCGCTGATGGAATGGTATTTATCTGATCAGGAACGATTACAGCAGATTCAGCAGTCAGTACTTGAAGATCAAGCCATAGAATGGGTGATGGAGCAGGCACAAATTGTTGATCAGTCACTGACGTTTTCAGAATTAATGGGAGTTGAATCGAATGCAGGGTAATAAGACAGTGGGTCAATACAATGGATATCCCGGGTTCTCAGCATCCCTGCCATCAACAGAAACCTCAGCAGCCCTGGTGCCGGTTGTTGTTGAGCAAACGCCGAGAGGCGAGCGTTCTTTTGATATCTTTTCACGATTATTAAAAGAGAGGGTGATTTTTTTAGTAGGTCAGGTTGAAGAACATATGTCAAACCTGATTGTTGCACAGATGCTGTTTCTGGAATCAGAAAACCCGGATAAGGATATTCACCTGTACATTAACTCGCCGGGTGGCTCTGTTACTGCGGGGATGGCAATCTATGATACGATGCAGTTTGTAAAACCTGATGTCAGTACGATGTGTATGGGGCAAGCCTGCAGTATGGGGGCATTATTGTTGACTGGCGGTGCTAAAAACAAGCGTTATTGTTTGCCAAATTCACGGATGATGATTCATCAGCCGCTGGGGGGGTATCAAGGGCAGGCCAGTGATATTGATATTCATGCAAAAGAAATTCTGAAAATGCGTGATTCCTTGAATAAAATCATGGCCTATCATACGGGTCAGTCGCTAGAGCAAATTGCATTGGATACAGATCGTGATCGCTTTATGAGCGCTCAGGAAGCACAACAATATGGGCTGCTGGATAGTGTTCTGGAGTCGAGAAGTACACTGGAAACAAATCTGTAGTTTGGTGATAAAAGAGCTGCAGTGAGTGAATTGCTTAAATCATTCTCAGTGGTTCTCGGCTTCGCAGGGCGATTTGAATTGAACTTCAACCCATATGTTTTGAGATTTTCCGGGGTATTTCTACTTAATACAGAAGTAGATGTTGAATGAGATCAAACAAAAGCTATTTGCACAACTACACTTTGTGATAGTGGGTTGCTGAGTTTAGTATCGCAGAATCACTGTCAATCTAATTATTTCGGGTGATAAGTGTATTTTCTTGGTGATTAAGGGTAGATAGATTGAGCGAGATATTCTATGCTTAGCAGTATGTCATTCAGTATGAGTGCATTTTGATGGTCTTAATATTGTAGTTCAGACCCACTGTAGTTTAGCTAAGTTTAGCATGGTATTGATTTGAATATGATATGTGAGGAGAAGCTATGAGCGACCAGAACCAAGGTAAGGATGGGGACGGTAAGCTATTATATTGTTCTTTTTGTGGCAAGAGTCAGCATGATGTAAGGAAGTTGATTGCTGGTCCATCTGTATTCGTTTGTGATGAATGCGTTGAGCTTTGTAATGATATTATTCGCGAGGAACTCAAAGATAGTGTCACGGCTCCGAGTGATGCGTTGCCAAAACCACAGGAAATCAAAAGCGTTCTGGATGATTATGTCATTGGCCAGGATCAGGCTAAAAAATCACTTGCGGTTGCTGTTTACAATCACTACAAACGCTTGCGTTCACAGCAAGATGAACACGAGATAGAGCTGGCAAAAAGCAATATCCTGTTAATCGGGCCAACAGGTTCAGGCAAGACATTGCTTGCAGAAACACTTGCAAGATTACTTGATGTTCCATTTACGATTGCAGATGCAACCACGTTAACTGAAGCAGGTTATGTTGGTGAAGATGTCGAGAACATCATCCAGAAAATTCTGCAAAAATGCGACTACGATGTTGAAAAAGCAGAAACTGGTATTGTTTATATCGATGAAA
This sequence comes from Crenotrichaceae bacterium, assembly GCA_011322755.1. Lineage (GTDB taxonomy): Bacteria > Pseudomonadota > Gammaproteobacteria > Methylococcales > DRLZ01 > DRLZ01. The sequence continues at coordinate 810 of DRLZ01000097.1, read as the reverse complement.
TCGACAAAATTTCCAGAAAATCAGATAATCCATCGATTACACGTGATGTCTCAGGAGAGGGTGTCCAGCAGGCACTGTTGAAATTAATTGAAGGTACTGTTGCCTCGGTACCGCCTCAAGGTGGCCGCAAGCATCCACAGCAAGAATTCCTGCAGGTCAATACAACCAATATTCTGTTTATTGTTGGTGGCGCTTTTTCTGGGCTGGACAAAATCATACGTAACCGTTCCGAACAAGGCGGCATCGGTTTTTCAGCAGAAGTAAAAGCCAAGGATGATCAAGCCGATCTGATTGAACTTATGACCGCTGTGGAAGCAGAGGATTTGGTTAAATACGGTTTAATTCCGGAGTTTGTCGGTCGGTTGCCTGTGGTTGCCATTCTCGAAGAGTTAGATGAAGAGGCTCTGGTCACCATTCTCAAAGAACCAAAAAATGCATTGGTCAAACAATATCATAAATTATTTGAAATGGAAGATGTTGAGCTGGAATTTCGTGATGATGCCCTGCGTGCAATTGCACGAAAAGCGATGGAACGAAAAACAGGAGCCCGTGGTTTAAGGACAATTATGGAGCAGATATTGCTCGATTTGATGTATACACTGCCTTCAGATGACAATGTCGAAAAAGTCGTCATTGATTCGGGTGTTGTAGACGGTGTATCACAGCCTCTGATGGTATTAAGATCTGAGCCCCAGGTCGCCTCTTCTGATTAGATAACGGTTAATCTCCAGGTAGAGATCAGCCGTTATCCAGGTTTCTTTCGAATCATATAGAATAATTATTCCTTGTTGATTTTGTACAGATATCATG
>DRLZ01000096.1 GCA_011322755.1 Crenotrichaceae bacterium | reverse complement strand
TCAGGTGTTTAAAACCCATCGCGCTTTCATACATGCCAGTATTCTCCATTAATCTCCCAAGCCACCTCAATTGAAAGAGAGGAGAAATCTACGATCGCATGCCATCAATGGCTTCAGGTGCTTATCGATACAGAGATTAGATATCTCAATTTACAGTATAATGAATACTTTTAATTTTGAGATACGATGAAAATGAGTGTTGAAGCCACATTACTCGCACGCAGTGCATCCTGTTGTGAATTATGCAAAGAAACTGATAATTTAAAGGTGTATGAAATACCACCGGATTCAGATGGCAGCGCAGACCAGTGCCTGTTACTTTGCAAAACCTGTCAGCAGCAATTTGATAATCCGGAAACAGTCGATGTGAACCACTGGCGCTGTCTTAACGACAGCATGTGGAGCCAGATACCTGCAGTACAAGTCATGGTCTGGCGAATGCTTACCCGTATTAGCGATGAAGGCTGGCCTCAAGATCTTCTGGATATGTTGTTTCTTGATGAGGAAACACTGGCATGGGCGCAAGCGAATGCTGAAGGTAATCGTGGCAGCAATGCAGTACAACACCTTGATAGCAATGGCAGCGTGCTCGAAGCCGGCGATACTGTTACGCTGATCAAAGATCTGACTGTCAAAGGAGCTAATTTTACAGCCAAACGCGGCACAGCTGTACGCCGGATCTCATTGGTAGCAGATAACCCGGAACAGATTGAAGGTCGTGTGAATGACCAGAAAATAGTTATTCTAACCAGGTTTGTTAAAAAAAGCTGATGAGATCAGAACTGCAACAGTCTCAATCAATATTGTTATCTGCAAGACTCTGATAATGAAATATTAAGACGCTTTGGAAAATCCCGCATAAAATTCTTTTACTTGGGAAGCATGAATAGGTCTGCAAAAATAGAACCCCTGAATTTCATCACATTGTTTGTCTTTTAGAAAAGCGAGTTGTTCCTGTTTTTCTACACCTTCGGCAACAACAGATAGATTCATGCTATGTGCCATTGCAATAACGGCCAAAGCTATTGCTGATTTGTCAGATTCATGAGCAATGTCTTGTACAAATGAACGATCAATTTTAAGCCTGGCAATAGGAAACTGGTTTAAGTAAGACAAGGAAGAATAACCAGTACCGAAATCATCAATTGACAATCCTATTCCCATATTTGCCAATATATGCATGGTTTTAGTGGCAGCAACAATATTCTGCATTATATGGTTCTCTGTAATCTCAAACTCAAGATATTCTGCTGGTAATCCTGTGTTTTTCAGAATACGAGAGATTAACGCTGGAAATTCTGATTGTAAAAATTGCCGAGGTGACAGGTTTACAGCAACCCTGAATGCAAAGTTACCCTTGTCAACTTTCCATTCTTTCGCTTGTTGACAAGCTGTATTCATCACCCATTCTCCAAGTGGTACTATTAACCCCGTTTCTTCTGCCAAAGGGATAAATTCTCCAGGTTGAATCAGCCCGCGTTCTGGATGTTGCCAGCGAACAAGCGCTTCAACTCCTGTCATTCTTCCAGAAACTAATGATATCACCGGCTGATAATACAATACCAAATCATCTTGATGAATTGCTCGCCTCAATTCCTGCTCCATCACTAGACGTTTGAGTGCATGACTACTCATTTCGTGACCGAAATAACACACTGAATTGCGTCCACGCGCTTTAGCTCGGTACATTGCAGTATCAGCATTGTTTAACAAGGTTTCATGATCTTCGCCATCTTTTGGAAAAACTGATACGCCAATGCTTGCACCAACAAACAGCTCGTGACGATCAACCGCAAACGGATTGTTAAAAATAGTAATGATTTTTTGGGCAACGGTCTCTATTTGATCTCTGGTATTAATATTTTCCAGTAAGATAACAAATTCATCACCACCAATACGCGCAATGGTATCTTCTTCTCTTGCGGTTGCTCTGAGTCGTTCAGAAACTGCTTTCAGTAATTTATCACCAGCTAAATGCCCAAGACCATCATTGACAGTCTTGAATCCATCAAGGTCAGCAAACAGAACGACAACCTGGGATTCTGTTCGTTTGGCACGAATAATAGCGCGTTCTAGACGATCACGTAATAACACGCGATTTGGAAGTCCTGTTAATACATCATGATTGGCTTGATGTTCCATTTCCCGCATTAAATCACGCATTTCAGTCACATCGCTAATTGCAACAACCGCACCGCGTGGTTTCCCTGAATCATCGTGGATTGGCGCTATGGTTCCAATAATGGCCAGTTCCATTTCCTGGTTATTGATAACTACTGTATCAGTGGGTAACCTCAGTGTTTTATTTTCACGAATACATCGTTCAACAAGTTCGTCAAGACAATTACCATCACATAGATCTGTAGGGCTCAATAAATGACTGACTAATCTTCCGGATGCTTCCTCCTGTGTAGAGTGAGTCAAGTGTAGGGCAGCTGGATTTAGATATTCAGCAAGACCACCTTGATCGGTTGTAATAACCGCATCACCAATGGCTTCCAAGGTAACATCACTTCGTTGTTTGTGTTCAAACATGGATCGCCCGGTAAATTCCAGGCGACGCCAGCTCCACAATGGATAACTAAAAATTGTCGCAAGTAAAACAGGAGCAGATGGAAACCACAGTTTGAATTTAGACAACAGCACATAATCAGCTGTGAGTGTGACTATAATGAGTATAACCATTGCAACTAATGCAGTGCGTGGGGTTAATCTTGGATAAATAAATACTGGCAACAGAGTTAGTAAGCTAGCCAGAAGAAAAGTCCACGCTTTTGACATAGGAAATATCCCTGTGCCGGTTTTTACTGCGTTTAGGATATTCGCATTGACCTCTACACCAGGCATCAAGTTACCGCCTTGTGATACAGGTGTTGCAAGATAGCTACCCATACCTGCGGCAGTTACGCCCACTATTACAAACTTATCCTTCAAAATCATGGGAGCAATTCGACCTTCAAGAATATCAATGTAAGATACATATCGAATAGAGCCAGGTTGGCCGACATACGGAATCAGCATACGCTTACTCTTGATCCACTGATCTGATACATGATGACTCGTGCTGGTTTCACTCTCTTGTTTTAAGTAGACGCCATCAGCAAAATTCTTCATCGCCAAGCCAAAGCTGTACCATTTTGTACTTCCGGAGTTTGCTTGTAAAAATACTGAACGCGCTATCCCATCACCATCCAGCTCAATATCCACGTGTCCAAGACCTGCAGCCGCAGCGATAAAACGAGGGATCGGTACTATTCCACTCGAAGATTGGTTAAATGGTGGTGAGTTGCTAACAACGGGCAAAATTACCCTGGCATTGTCTCTCAGGGATTGTTCAAGACGAGCATCGTCTTCAGGATGGATAGCGTCTGGTTCAGAAAAAATGATACTCAAACCTATCGCTTTCGCTCCAGCCATTCCTAATTGATCTATCAGCATCGCATGATAATGTCTTGACCATGGCCACCGCCCTAGACTCAGAATACTTTTCTCATCAACAGCGACGATCACAATGTCATCAGATGGAGGATGGGAATCAAATCGAATAAAGGCATCGTAGATCAAGCGATTTGCTGGCGCGAGTGATTGTGTGTAAAGCAAGCTCAATGCGATAACAAGCAGTACAATACCTAAAACGATTGTTTCTAGTGCGCTGCGTTTCTGGCGACTAATCATATAAGCAAAAGCAACAAGAGAAGAGGTAATAACATTAACAAATACCAGGGTTCATTTGCTGGAGGATCGACAAATTGCACCGTACTCCAGTTACCTTTAAATCCATTGTCCGCAACTAAGCGCATACGTAAATAATGACGATCATTCGTGGGACGATCCAGTTCAAGACGAGGTTCCGTTAACTGTTTATCAAGAACCACATCAGTAAATGCTTCATCTTTGGCAAGTTGCATCTGATACAAAAAACCTGGCGCACCTTTTTGCCAACGGAAAATCAGGTGCTCATTATCACCCTGGGGCTCAAATGTCTTGGGTGCAGGGGGGATAATTGTAAACATTTGTACGTCGCTGAAAGGCCCTTCTTCATCTGTTGTCTGTGTTGCTATACGCCAATAATAGCTGTTTGGTATTAGCTGTTGCTTATTTATATATTCCACACTGGTAATCGTCTCATCTACCAAGGTCTTTGCAAAGTTTTTCTGATCTGATAATTGCAAATGATATCCACTTGCTTGTTTGTTTGCTGACCAGCGTAAGATTAAACCGTTATTTTCAACACGTGCACCTTCATCCGGGCTGGCAGGCAAAGGTGGCTCTGGTCGGGCATCCAGAGTGTAGTGATGTGTGGCATCTTTTCCTTCAAGACCTTGGTGATCTATACCGCGTACTTTCATTGTGTATCGTCCGTCAGGTAGATCAGGGACAGAGATACGATTAATATCAGAGACTGTGTACCACACAAGTCTTGGCTCATCACTATCGTCAAAGACTTGAACCCGGTAACTGTCTCCACCACCGATATTAACCCAAGCGAGCACTGTAGACAATCGGTCAATCAGTTCAGGGGAGGTTGTAAACTCTGGTGCAGGTAACAATTGTATTATCTCACCTGGAGGATCACCTTTTGCAATTACAATTCCATAACCTTTAGTAATCGTTTTTTCTGATTTGGACCCTGAAACAGAAACATGGCCTCTGAGAACCTCAACTCGCATCTGCTCTTTATTTTCGTTAGTAATATCCGCTCCAGTACGAAGAAAAGTTCCACGAACAGCAGTACTCGCAGAGGGGGTGACTATCTTGAATAGAGACTGTCCATGTGCTTTTACAGGCACTTCTGTCTCAATTTGCCCGCGTTTAAGTACTAATTCTGTTTCCAGCAAATCTGAATCAGGGTAATGTTCTATTCGTTGAAGCTGAATCTCAGTGTTATCATGCAGTAGCACGCGCGAGCCATCTTTGAACTGAAGAACAGCGCTGGACTGTTCTCCTGTGATAATTTTGTCATCAATCCCAATTTGTTCACCACCTGACAGCAGGTTGTTTTTTGATTGTACAGCATGATGAGCAAATGTTTTGCCCTGCACAGAAACAACTACGGCTGTAGACAGTTTGGACGCCAGCCAATCCAAAGGAATGCGGACAATAGACCCAGGCGGAATGAGGTAAGGATTGCTTAGCGAATTGTAGAACTGTAATTTCTTTACATAACTTAGATCTGGCAGGTAGCGCTCTGTTAATATCCAGAGGTTATCTCCCGGCTCAACGATGTAGCGCCAGTCATCACTACGAACGGGCAACGATATCAACAGCAAAACTGCTAGTATAGTAACCATTTTCGGCATTTTCTTTTTCACTTGCATAATTCCCCGATGGCTGTACAGAAAGATGCACCCAAGACCCAACAAAAAGTCAACAGTTACTAACCCGGTGAATATTATTATTTATGTAGATGATTTAAAGACATCGGACACGTGCTTTTTACATCTAAGCTTCTAATATAATGTCTTTGTTGTATGATGTCTATTTAATAATGGTTTCAATTAAATTAATGCTGTCGCTCGTCCCATATTAATTAAATAATCATTAACAAGCCATTAATATAGGCATGATTTTTGTTTGTATTATTTTAGTCAACAGACGCATAAGAGGATCCAAAGCTATTCAACATCAGGAACCACTCTCCATTCTATCATCAACAAACACGATGTCTGGGTTCTCATTTTACGCTTTTTTGGCATGGGTTATCCTTCTTCGAGCAGGTGTATCGATGTATAATTGCTCACATGTGATGCCTCAGTATTTGTCAAGTATGAGTGTTATCCATCATTCTTAAAAAAAACACTAAGATTTCAATAATTCCTGTTCAAGCTTTATCATTTTCTCCAATTCAGTATGGATTATTTTTCCGCTAAGGTTACGTGGTATTGCTTCCACATAATAAACTGATCGTGGCAAAAATACTTCATCTAAATGTCGCTTAAGCTCACTGATAATAACGTCAGGGTTATTCTTTGATACAACAAGAACACCCAATCGCTGAGTAGAACCTGCATGCTCTATTCGAAAAAAACATCCATCGACAATCCCAGGTATTGCATGTAACCGTTGATTTAATTCTGCAATCGAAGATCGTTTCCCTCCGATTTTTATCAGATCGTTCGATCGACCAATGACGTTAAATTGACCGTTAGATTGGATGGCGAAAATATCATCCAGCTTGACTGCATGCGGCAAATAAGTAGCGCTAATTTGTGTTTGCTCTAGCAGCGATTCCAGGACTACACCAGAATATGGTGTCCATGTCGATTGTTTTGCTGTTCTTCGACTGGCAAAAGACAATGTTTCCGTACTGCCATATAATTCATAAAGTTTGCAACCTAAAATGGTTTCCACTTCCGTCGCTAATACTGTGCTAAGCGGCGATGTGGAGGAGATAACAGCGGTCAGGTTCGACCAATCGCCCTGATTGCTAATACAGGCCCGCAGATGAGTTGGTGTTGAACATAACACAACCGGATACGGCATGGATTGAACGGCGAGACGAATGTCTTCAGGATAAAAAGGACGCTGGTTGGTCATCACCAAATGAGAGTGATACGGCCATATTACCGATGTTTCCAGCCCAAACATATGTTGAGGCGGTGTTGTTGAAAGCAGGGCATACTGTTGATGAGATAACCCCAAATGCTGAATCGCGCATGTTGCACAGTCTACAAGTTCGCTCCATTGTTTTAACTGCGGTTGTGGGCGACCTGTACTGCCGGATGTAAATGCAACCACCTTGAGCTGTTGAAACTTCACGAATACATTCGAACCCCAAGGTCTGTTGACAAAATCATCCGAACGATCAAGTAACTCATAATCTATCAACAACTGTGCGATAGAAAAACCAGATAGTGGCTGATCGCTGATCGCACTCACTAAACCGTATTCGCGTTTGAGTTCGTCTGTAATACCAGGGGTTTTCGACGGCGGTAACAGTGTGATGGCACCTTTCAATGCCGTACTGAATAATGCGACACTAAATAAATAACGATCTTCACAGAAATTGATAAAATACTGGTCTGAGGGCAGCAATGTGCTGAAATAATGAACATGTTGCCAGAATCGCGCGTACGACATCGTTTCCCCATTACAAAATGCGAACGCAGCATCTGAAGCTATGTTGTCTGGAAATGCGCTGTTATTGTCTGAGTTGTTTGTCATCATTCGAGTAGCAACCAGATTGGAAATCGATTCATTATAAGTTCTGTTGATTGAGTTCTTTACTGTAGTGTTACACTATTTGCCAACCATCACATCGTTACCCCGTACGTTTCTATTCAGGTTATGTTTTGTGTTTAAGGTATTTCACCTGGAAGCAGATTACGACATCAGTATTGCAAGTGGTAAACTGTGTTACAACGCACATAGTTTACAGTGTCGTGAAATAACAATAGCTGATATTCTAGCCTTACTAATCCCTGGTGATACACACTTATCTCAATTCAGCTGGAGTCACTTGCAGTCTTGGTGAGAATAAAGCACAAGTCCTCCAGGCATTGCTCAGCTCAACCTGTTCATCCCCTGTGTTGTCTGACGACTATAGTCCTGACAAACCAGTACCCTTGTCACCGGTTAGTACTGCGCTTCCGCCCATACCAACTCGATTCAGCAGTTACACGACACGAACCAATCAATTATTGCTTGCCGCGCTTGATCAAATCAGAATTGCGATTGATCATGCTATTTCCCATTATGGTCGTTCACGTGTCGCTATCATTATTGGCACAACCACATCGGGTATCGCTGAGGGTGAATTGGCAATCAGCCACCATCGCCAGCATGGCAGTCTGCCTGCAGGTTTTTCATACAAACAGCAGCAACTATCTTCAACTTCAGAATTTATCTCGAAATTATTAAACACGAGCGGACCAGTGTATGCGATATCGACCAGTTGTTCTTCCAGCTCCAGTGCAATTTGTTCTGCACAACGTTTGTTAGCCAATGGACTTGCTGATGCAGTCGTCGTCGGTGGCAGTGATGCCTTGTGTCAAACAACGATACAGGGATTTAATTCACTCGGCGCCATCAGCAAAACATTTTGCAATCCATTCAGTCGCCATCGTGATGGTATTATGATCGGCGAGGGAGCCGCAGTGTTTCTAATGAGTCGTGATCCAGACATGGATAAACATGGAACACCTGTCTGCTTGCTGGGGACAGGCATGTGTTCTGACGCGCATCACATATCCGCACCAGACCCGACTGGAGTGCATGCACGGCAAGCCATGCAATGTGCTTTACAAGAAGCAAATCTGGGCATCAATGATATTGACTACATCAATCTGCACGGTACAGGTACAGTACAAAACGATCGCATGGAAAGTCATGCCGTTCACTCACTGTTTGGAGAACAGACGGCGTGCAGTTCAACCAAGCCACTGACTGGTCATTGCCTTGGCGCCTCTGGTGCTATAGAACTGGCTCTGTGCTGGTTACTGGTTTCTGATCATAACCAGCAAGGCCGGTTACCAAGCCATATCTGGGACCAACAACCGGATCCATTATTGGCAAAGATTAACCTGCTTGGCGATCAACCACCTGGAATACCACCATCCATTGTTATGAGTAATACATATTCATTTGGCGGCAATAATGTTTCTTTGATTATCGGTTCCCGACAATGACGAATCAGGCTGACGTTCCAGAGTATGATCCAGACCAATTCCCGGTGGCTGATCTTCTCCCACAAAGTGGTTCCATGGTGTTAATTGACACAGTAAAACAAGTCGATAACAATTCGATCACAACGACACTGAGGGTACGTGATGATGCACTGTTTTCATTACCAGACAAAACCGTACCCGCCTGGGTTGGTATCGAATATATGGCACAGACCATTGCTGCTTTTTCTGGTTATCATTGTTTAATCCACGGTAAACCGATACGCCTTGGGTTATTGCTTGGAACCCGGCATTATCAGAGTGAACATGCCAGCTACCCATGTGGAGCCATGCTTTATGTGCATGCCTGCAAGATTATCGAAAGTTCGAACGACATGTGTGTTTTTGACAGTACGATTGAAATCGCAGACACTGACACGCGGCAACCGATTTACTCTGCAACAGCAAAAATCAACTTGCTGCTTCCGGAAGATTTCAACGCATTTCTGAATAACAAAAAACTCCGGAGCCAGGAGAATGAATAACAAAACTGTATTGGTGACCGGCTCAAGCCGGGGAATCGGCCGGGCAATAGCCTATCATCTTGGTAAAGAGGGTTACAATCTGGTTTTACATTGCCACAAACAGCGCGATCAGCTGGAATTACTCGCATCAGAACTGCTAGCTATGGGGCGCTCAGTACGTTTGTTGCAATTCGATGTTGCTGATCGTCAGCTCACAGAACAAATGCTGCTGGAAGATATCAATCAACATGGTATCTATTACGCTGTCATTTGCAATGCCGGCATTGCTCGTGATAACCCCTTCCCGATTCTCAGTGGAGACGATTGGGATCAGGTGATCGATACCAATCTTGGTGGTCTGTATAATATCTTGCAGCCACTCGTCATGCCAATGATTCAAGCACGAAAACCAGGTCGGATTGTGACATTGTCGTCTATTTCAGGCTTGAACGGAAACCGTGGGCAGGTCAATTATAGTGCTGCCAAAGCCGGCATTATCGGTGCAACCAAATCCCTGGCTCTGGAACTTGCCAAGCGCAAGATCACCGTCAATTGTGTTGCACCAGGGCTGATTGAAACTGATATGCTTGAGAATCTGCCACTGGATGAGATTAAACGACAGATTCCTGCCCGACGACTGGGTAAACCAGAAGAAGTCGCCGCACTGGTCAGCTTTTTGTTATCTGATGCAGCTGCCTATATTACCCGCCAAGTGATTTCAGTTAATGGAGGATTGCTTTGACCCGAAACGGCCATCAACAACCTGAGCCATTATACCCAAAACGCGTTGTCATTACTGGAATGTCAGCCTTCACCCCGATTGGTAACGACTGGCAAACAGTGTCGAACAACCTGTGCGATCAACAATCCGGTATTCAGCGCATGCATGAATGGGATGAATACGCTGGTTTACACGCCAAGCTGGGGGCGCCTGTACATAACTTTACTTTGCCCGATCACTACACCCGAAAAAAAATACGCAGTATGGGGCGTGTTGCACTCATGGCTGTCAGAGCAAGCGAGCGCGCTCTGGAACAAGCCGATTTGCTTCATCATCCAGTCATTCATAGTGGCCGTACTGGTGTCGCCTATGGCTCATCGGTTGGCTCCACACAGGCCACAGCAGATTTTACCCGCATGTTATACAGCAAGCGTCTGGAAGGGTTTGATGGCAATACCTACCTGAAAATGATGGGACATACAACCGTCGTTAATATCGGCCTGTTTTTCAAAACCAGTGGGCGTATTATTCCGGCAGTCAGCGCATGCACATCTGGCAGCCAGGCAATCGGTTTTGCCTTTGAAGCAATTCGTTCCGGCCTGCAAGACGTAATGATTGCCGGCGGTGCTGAAGAGCTGTGTCCAACCGAAGTGGCTATTTTTGATACCTTGTATGCAACCAGCACCCGCAACGACCAACCGCAGTCAACACCTCGCCCCTACGACAAGGATCGGGATGGACTGGTGATTGGTGAGGGTGCGTGCAGTTTTGTGCTGGAAGCGCTTGATCATGCACTGGCAAGAGGAGCCACGATTCATGCTGAAATACTCGGGTTTGCAACCAATTCAGACGGCGCACATGCAACCCAGCCAACCCAATCGACGATGCAACAAGCCATGCAACTGGCACTCGACAATGCAGGACTGAACAAAGACGCAATTGGTTATATCAGCGCACATGCAACTGCCACAAAAACCGGCGACATTGCCGAAAGCCAGGCAACGTTTAACGTGTTTGGCGCACACACGCCTGTCAGCAGCCTGAAAAGTTATACCGGGCACACATTGGGTGCGTGTGGTGCAATCGAATCATGGGTTGCCATTCAAATGATGCAAACGGGTCGCTTTCATCCAACGCTCAATCTTGAATCTGTTGACGATAAGTGCGCAAACCTGGATTACATTGTTGGCGATATGCGCACGATTGACTGTGATATTGTCATGAATAACAACTTTGCATTCGGAGGGATCAATACATCGTTGATATTTAAAAAGTGGCAAGTTTGAAGAACAGAAAAGATCAACTGTTGTTCCAACTCAAACGCTGGAGCGCCTGGTTACCGGATCAACCTGAAAAGCCTGTTTCATCTGCCTGGCCAAACGGTCATAACCTTACGGCAAGCTCTGAAACTCCCGATCTTGGCTTTTTACCGCAAATCCAACGCCGCAGGCTCACACCGCTTGCACGCGCAGCCATTGCAGTTGCCTGGGACTGTTGCCCATCAGGCCATCAAATTCCAACCATTTTTTGCTCTACTCACGGCGAGACCAGTGTCTGCTTCAATCTACTCGAACAGATCGCAGCCAGGCAGGATGTTTCTCCTACCCAGTTTACCCTGTCAGTCCATAGCGGCATTGCCGCAATGTTTTCCATTCTAACCAATAATCATGCACCATACGTTGTCATCGCAACCAATCCGGAAAATCTCACCAATGCCTTGCTGGAAGCGTATAGCTTCATCACCGAAACCAGCGAAGTATTGGTGGTTTTTTATGATCAAGCGATTCCTGAAATCTATCATCCAACAACACCAACGCCATCAAGATTATCAGCGCTTGCTCTTTACCTGGACAAACCAGACCCCAGAGCATCTGACACACTCAGCATTCATCCATCTTCTCATCATCTCAATAAAAATGATGACGTGAATGCTAAGTTATTGGAAAACCTGATTGAGAGCATATGCAATGGAGATCTCGTCATTCACACAGGTCGATTCTGCTGGAAACTCGATTCTCATCTGCACAATAACAGTCTCACGTGTTAAATTAGATTGCATTTCAAATAGTTGCAGCGATATTGAAGTGGTATAATCGTTGCCATTTTTTTAACCTGTTAACGTTGATTCTCCTGTTTAGTCATGTAAAAAATCAGCTGGTACAAGACTTTGTCTAAAAAGAACCGGACTTAAAAAATCACAAACGAATGAAAATACTCTATCACCACAGAATTGCGTCAAAAGACGGGCAGTTTGTCCATATTGAAGAGCTGACAGAAGCATTAAAACGGCTAGGACATGAAATTATTTTCATAGGTCCAAAAATAGTTGATGAAAGTGAATTTGGATCCGAAGGTGGCTTCATTTCAACTTTGAAAAGAACCATACCCGGTTTTGTTTATGAACTAATCGAATTCTGCTATGCATTTGTAGCGTATTTTAAATTATTAAACGCTGTAAAAACTCATCAACCCGATTGTTTGTATGAACGTTATAGTCTGTATATGCCGGCAGGCATCTGGATAAAACGCCAGTTTAATTTACCAATGATTCTTGAGGTGAATGCACCGTTATATGCTGAAAGAAAAAAATATGATGGCATCGCCCTGCCTTGGTTGGCGCGTTGGACAGAACAATTTACCTGGCGAAATGCAGATCATCTGGTGCCGGTGACTCAAGTACTGGCAAATACTATGATCTCGACAGGTGTCAGTCCTGCTCAAATCTCTGTCGTCCCGAACGGCATTAATCCACAGCGTTTCAGCAATTTCCCTGGAACCGAAGAGGCCAAATCCAGGCTCGGATTGGACAATAAACTGGTTTTAGGCTTTACCGGTTTTGTACGAGAATGGCATCGTCTGGATCGTGTCATCGACCTGCTCGCAAAGAATCAGAGTGGAATCACCAGACATTTGCTACTGGTCGGTGATGGTCCGGCACGTGATAATCTTGAGAAACACGCGCGATCACTGGGGGTATCGAATCAAGTCACGTTTACCGGAATTATTCCGCGTGACAAGGTCGTTGATTATGTCGCTGCTTTTGATATCGCATTACAACCAGATGTCGTTGCATATGCCTCACCTCTAAAGCTATTTGAATATATGGCGCTGGGACGCGCTATTGTAGCGCCTGACACAGCAAATATCAGAGAAGTCCTCAATCACGACAGTAATGCATTATTATTCAATACAAAAGATATGAATACGACTTTTCCAAACGCTGTAGAAGTATTATGTGAGAATCCGGTTCTAAGAGAGCAACTTGGTGAAAAAGCACAAAGTACGCTATCTGATCGCGGGTTTATATGGGACAATAATGCACGGCGGATTATTAATCTGTTTAGAACAATAGGCGTTGAAGTCTAGACAACACCTGAGATCAAGCAAGATGCTAGAACAATCGCAGCTTTCAATCATAACAATTGTGCTTTACATCGTCTGCCTGATATTAATTCTGCGCTCACCTTCACAATACATGATTTCTGGTGCTGAATATTATCAGCGACATTACCTGTTCGTTGCCACCCTGGCATTGATTGCTCATGGCTTTTCGCTGTCACGTATCGTGTTTATTGATGGCGGTATTAATTTTGGCTTTTATATTACAGTCTCAATGGTGTTATTCGTGGTAGTCGCTGTACTCATTTTGTCTGCACTGACCAAGCCGGTTGATAAAATTGGCTTACTAGTTTTTCCGCTGGCTGCAGCGTCCTTACTACTGACCCAGTTTTTTCCAGAGCAATCCCATATCCTGCGCAATTTTACAATTGGCATGCAAATCCACATTCTGACATCAATTATCGCATTCAGCGTCCTCAGTATCGCTGCAACGCAAGCATTGCTGGTTGCCCTTCAGGAGCACCAGTTACGCGTTCACCAACCCAACCGATTCATGCGCTCGCTACCACCATTGCAAGTTATGGAACATTTTCTGTTTGAGTTAATCGGTGCAGGATTTTTGTTGTTAACTGTTTCTTTAATGACAGGGTTACTTTTTGTCCACGACTTATTTATACAACATCTTGTTCACAAGACTGTACTTTCTATTAGCGCATGGTTAATCTTTGGTCTTTTACTGTTTGGTAAACTCTTCTATGGGTGGCGTGGGAAAATCGCCATTCGCTGGACTCTCATTGGATTTGCAACGCTATTACTGGCTTACTTTGGAAGTAAAATGGTATTGGAATTAATATTGGATAAAGTCTAGATACCAGTTATTATGCATTGAAAAATCAACTATAACTGAAATCTGCACCCAAGGACTTTATTTGGTTTTTTATTCCAGTATCCACACAATGAATAACACTTGAAGTGAGCTACTCGGTCGCGCCATGTGCCATTATTAGCAGACAAGTAGCGTTAAATCTATTTCAGACCCACATCACAATTCAGTTTTCAGAGTAAACAAATCGTTTTGTGGTACATCTACCCTTAATACTTACATTTCACTATATGCTGACCATTTCACAACATGTTAGAATCTATCGAATCATTCAGGAGCTATTCTTATGATCTCTCAACATTCCTTTCTCTCGCATGTATTTGCATGGTTTTTGGCTTTATCAATAGTTTCTGCTGTTCAGGCCGATGTTTCTGACATCAAAGTCAAGATAGCAGAGGATATTCCCTTTGTTGAAGTCAACCACCAGGGTGTGAAAGTTAAAATTACCCGTATTCAGGATACTGAGAACAAACTGATCGATGATTTTTCAAAAACATCGAGACCCTGCCCTCCTTTTTGTATCCATCCTATTGAAGCAGCCCCCGGGGTGCGTACCATTGGTGAAATTGAGTTGTTAGAATTTCTACGTACAAAAGTAGCTTCTGGAGACGGTTTGCTTATCGACGCGCGTATGCCTGACTGGTACCAGAGTGAGACGATACCGGGTGCTGTGAATATCCCGTTTATCATTTTCAACAAGCGTCCAGGAAAACGTAACCGCATTCTTGAATTGCTCGGCGCTGTTAAACTCAAATCCGGTCAATATGACTTCAGCAACGTAAAATACTTGTCTCTATTTTGCAATGGTCCCTGGTGTGACCAGTCGCCCAGAGCAATTAAAGGTTTGCTGAAGGTCGGTTATCCACCTGAAAAACTTGCTTACTATCGAGGAGGCATGCAATTGTGGAAACTGTTTGGGCTAACAACTGTTCTACCAAAAAGTCATGCAGTGGAATAAAAAACCCGGTAAGGTGAATCGATAATGGATAACAAAGAATACAAGATTATATCAACGCAAAATACGTTACTATTCGCGCTGATTGTTATCAATCTAATACTTGGTTTGCTGGCTTTGTATCTGTTTCTGCGCGATGATGAATCCCCTCAGGAATATGCCAGTGACAATACAGCCACACAAAAAAACAGTCAGTTACCAGCAGGTAATCAGACTCTACCTTCTAATTCAAAAACAACTGATGACGATGCACAACCTGATTCCGGGATTACTAAATCAGATGATGTCATCACTCAATCGATCAATGAGATGGGTAAATTATCAAGTAAAGACAGTGAATACGTCAAAGCACTAGACGACTTGCAAAAAGAGGTTGATTCACAACTCAACTCGATGAAACCGACCATCAAAAAAGTGGTCTCTCAAAAAGCAAAAAAAACCAGCGGAAAACCGCCATCTGATTTTATCAACAAGATTGATGTGAGCAAAATTGCAACAACAGCGACTAATAGCGGAAAACCTGGATTGTCAGCGCAAATTGCACAAATCGTCTCAGCACCAGAGCAGACGATGAACACCAGCTCAACGCCTGCGCCAGCTCAAACAAATGACAGTTATTTAAAAAAGCTTAAAACCGAGTCCGCTGTACGAGCAAATGAAATGCGAACAATCAAAGTGGTGGAAGGTGATAATCTCTGGAATATAGCGGTTCGCGCATACGGTAACGGACATGAATATCCAAGAATATTCAAAGCGAATCCAAGTTTAAAAGATCCTGATCGAATTGAAGTCGGAATGCTTCTTCGCGTTCCCCTTTGATTGCACGAGTGAAATCGACATCACTCGACCTGATGGTTCGGCACGTGTTTCGTTGTCCGGCGCAGACTTTCATTATCAAACTCAATCTGTGTTCCATGAGCGATCCACTGATCCCAAGCACAACATCGAACACCACTCATTATCCTGAACGCTATTCCTGAACGCTATTCGTGACACCTCATAGCCATTCACACAGTGACAACATAATGGTCTTGCTTGTTCCCGGGCAAAGCAATTTGTCCTGACAATAAACAATGATGAAGTTGTTTACCATACAACGGCTTGAACTTGAAGAAACATTTCAAGCCGGTATCAAGCCACCACTCAGTTTTGACCAGATCCTGCAAATTGAAGGCCAAATATACAAGAGTGCTGACAATAGAAAAACAATCTATTTTCAAATGAATGATAAGGATTACTTTATCAAAATACACGATGGAGTTGGATGGCGCGAAATATTTAAAAACCTGTTTATCGGTCGCCTGCCCGTTATCAGTGCTCAAAACGAATATAAAGCGATTTTGAAGCTTGCTGAACTTAACATTGATTCGCTTCAATTCGTCGGTTTTGGACAACGTGGGTATAATCCAGCCAGACTACAATCGTTTGTTATTACAAAAGCCTTGATGAATCACATCAGTCTTGCAACGTTATGCCAAGACTGGACGAAACAACCACCTGCGCCGATTTTCAAACGCTATCTGATTAATCAAGTTGCCACAATCACACGCCGCTTACATCGCAATGGTATTAATCATCGCGACCTTTATTTATGTCATTTTCTTATAAAACGACAGTATCGTGGTGATGATGGGTTCCCACCAATACACCTGATTGATTTACATCGTGTTCAAATTCGATCTAAAACGCCATACCGATGGAGAGTGAAAGATCTAACTGCCTTATACTTTTCCAGCATGGATATCGGATTATCAAATACTGACAGGTTACGATTTATTCGCTCATACACTGATTATGAATCTCTTCGTGGCGCTTTAAAAAACAGTGCTGAGTTATGGAAACAGGTTAAACACAAGGCAAATTTACTTTACAAAAAACACAATAATCAATAAGCTGGTTACAGTGAATTTCACTGGCCGACGGATATGGTTGGTGCATCCTGATGTAATACGCAACCTCTACAAACTGTCGTGAGCAACCTGAGTACAAAGCGAACGTAGCACTAAACCCACTCTAGAATTTACCAAGGTCTCAAGCAACGCCTAATGTAATAACGCAGGTTGCGTAAGATGTTAATTAACGCACCTAACAATTAAATACTATGATCTACGTTATTTCATCTCTGTCTTAAAATAATAATGACAAATTAATAATTAGCGTTGTGAAGCGTGTGTTTGCCACTTTCTTTTATTCACTTCATCTTTTTTGAATGCAATCAACTCTTCCAGACGTAGTGGTTTAGCAACATAATAACCTTGAATAAAATGGCATCCCATATTGCGCAGAGCGACATACTGACTTTCTGTTTCCACACCCTCCGCGATTACTTTTATATGAAGTGCTTCGGCGAGTTTAATCATGATTTCAACAAGCACTCTGTCTTGTTTGTTATTATGCATTTGACAAATAAAACTTTGGTCGATCTTGAGATACTTAACAGGAAAGCGCCGTAAATAATTAATTGCTGAGTACCCAGTCCCAAAGTCATCAACAGCAAAATCGATTCCTGAATCTTTTAGCAAACGAATCTGCTGCAAGGTTTTTTCTTTTTCATCCATTAATAACGACTCGGTTATCTCAAATACGATATCTTGATGTGGCACGTTATATTTATCAAGAATATCCAGCCACCGTATGCTTGCATCAGGCATTAGGAACTCCTGACTACTGCGGTTAACTGTAACCTGGAGATTGATATCTTCCTTGCGAAAATGCTGCATATCCTTGCATACTCGATCCAGAACCCACAAACCCAGATGACGAATTAACCCACCTTGTTCCGCAACAGCTATATAATCATTTCCCAACAAACTTGTTCTAGCACCATCCTGCCATGTAACAAGCGCTTCACATTTGCTCACCTTGCCAGACTGAAGATCAATAATTGGTTGATAACAAACAAGAAATTTTTTTCTTTGTAAAGCCTGCTGTAGACTCATGCGTTTCTTTAACTCTTGGGAGCTCTGGGAGCGCAGTGCTTTATCAACCAGGCTAAATGTCCCTCGCCCAATCACTTTTGCTTGATACATGGCTCGGTCTGCATGACGCAACAATGTCAGCGCTTCATCACCATCTCGTGGATAAAGTGCAATACCGATACTACATGAACTTGCGATTGCGTGACCACCAAGCCGCAATGGTTCACCAAGCTCTTTCAGCAAATCCTTTGCGATTCTTTCTGCTTGATCCCGCCGATGGATATTCTGAACAGTCATTACGAATTCGTCACTTCCACTGCGAGCGAGTATGTCGCCAGGTTGCAATGCGTTTTTAAGACGACTGGATAATTTGCGCAGAAACTGATCCCCACCAGGATAACCCAGCATATCATTGACTTGCTTAAAATAATCAAGATCGATATAGAGCAGCGCAAACGGCTCAATTTCATTATTTGCAGCACGTAAAATCTTGGTTCTCAATCTGCTCAGTAACAAACTTCTGTTGGGGAGCTTTGTAATTGCATCATATCGTCTATGAAACTCCAGTGTTTTGTAATCTCGTTTACGCTGTCTGTAAGAATGGATATAAGTCCACATGGCAAGACCCGCACCCAAGGCAAGACCCAGAATCAGTAATCCATAATTCTGGTAATGTGAATCGAGATACCAAGGTGTTTTCTTCGCTTCTACAACAAGCTGCCAATCTCCGAATGGTAATTGAATACTAGCAAGTCTCTGCTGATTAGACTGTTTTGTTGATTGGTAGTTACCAATGGTATCCAAATTATTCTGACTATCCAGAGACTTAATCTGAACTCGATATATTGACATCAAAGATGCTATTCCTGCATCTTCCATAATTTGTAAATGGTCGACAACAGCACCAACGACACCCCATAATTTATTCTTGTTTTTACCAATCATTATGGGCGCCCAAATCACGATTTTGTTGCCCAGGATATTTAAATCAAAAGGTCCACTGACCAACATCTGTTTTTGCTTGATTG
>DRLZ01000095.1 GCA_011322755.1 Crenotrichaceae bacterium | reverse complement strand
CCAGTAGACCCAGTAGACCCAGTAGACCCAGTAGACCCAGTAGACCCAGTAGACCCAGTAGACCCGGTGCCTACTCAGCCTGTATTGTTCTCAGGGAAGATGTCTGTTGATCATCGCTGGAAAGTTCTGAGTACGCCGAAGACTATGCGGCAGCCAGTAATGATTGTCAGCGCGCCGACAATGCATGGTGGACAGCCGGGTGTGATTCAGGTGAAGAATCAGGCAGATACTGGTTTTGCCGTCAGGTTTCGCGAGTGGAAT
The DNA here is from genome assembly GCA_011322755.1 of Crenotrichaceae bacterium. Lineage (GTDB taxonomy): Bacteria > Pseudomonadota > Gammaproteobacteria > Methylococcales > DRLZ01 > DRLZ01. Next base: position 11,602 of record DRLZ01000095.1, on the reverse strand, counting down.
TATCTGGACAAAGTGCATAGTCAGGAATCTGTAGACTATTTGTTAATTGAAGCAGGTGTCTATACGCTTTCTGACGGCACAGTTATCCAGGTCGAACGCTTTCCTATATCAGGAACTCGGCGCTGGAAAATGATTCAGTTTGATAGCGTTTTTAGCGACCTTCCGCATGTTTTTGTAACTTTACAGACTGCTCGAGGTGGTGATACGGCGGCATTGCTTGTTCGTAATATTGATACTCAATCATTTGAAGTCAGTATGATTGAACAGGAAAGCTTAAATGGTAGCGGGCATATCGAGGAAGTTGCTGCTTATATGGCGATACATCATCCACAAAATGCTGGTATTTTAAATTTTTCTGATTCACGGAGTCAGTCTCAATATTCATTGGGTCGCACTCAGCTGAATTATCTGTGGAAAACTGTTTTTGGATTTAAGATCAAGCTTGAGGAAGAGCGCTCCAGGGATACAGAAGTAGTGCATTTGTTAGAAAGTGTTGATGCACTGCTTGTTGATAACAAATTATTTACCCAGATTGTAAGTGCTATTGGTGCGGATCCGGTTGTTATCAGACAGCAGTAGTTGGATTAAGGAAAATCTTTATAAAGTGTTTGTATAGTTGTCAGTATCCGCCAAGGCCTCAGCTGAGGTAACGCATTACTATGAATATGACAGTCGTCTCTGTTTTTTTTCTTCTACTTGTTTTTTTATGTATAACTGAAATACTTCATGTGTTTCAGATCTTGTGACATTCCTGTTGCCAGTTTTTTCTAACAATAACTGAACTTTCGATGCTGGTGACGGGTCGGAGTTGGCTGGAATTATTGCGTAGAAAAGTACAACCTAGGTTTTTCTAGTCTGATTGTCAATATCACATGCGTACCGGATTGTTATAATAATCGGCTATTTTGATGTGTCAAATGAGTGAGTCTGTTCAATGAGTCGATTGCTTCGATCTTTTGCTGTTTTTTTTCTTGTCTTGTTATGTGTTGAATCAGCGTTTAGTGCGCCCAGCCAGCAACCAGAAGTCCTTGTTTCAAATGGTGATATCAAGCTGACGGATGATTATGTAAAACAAGTGTTTGCTGCTGATAAACAGCAGAGACAAAATGCTGTGATTAGTCATCCGAAGCGATTTCAAAAGTATATTGAAAATCGTTGGGTGGAGTTGAATTTGATCAATCAGGTCAGGCAAGGTGCTGTGCCTGATAACATGCCTGAGATGGATGAAATACTTTCTCTGGTTGGGCAAACGACGCTAGCGAAATTGATGATTAAAAAACTGGCGGAAGATCAAGTTCATGATTTGGATGTGGCTGCGCGAGAGTATTACCAGAGCAATTTGTCAAAATACAGTCTGCCAGACCGGGTTAAGGCATCGCATATTCTTGTTAAGTCTGAGAAGCGCAGTGATGATGAAGCACGAAAGCTAGCTGAGCAAATACGGGTAAAAGCGATTGCAGGTAAGGACTCGTTTGCAGATTTGGCAAAACAGTATTCTGATGACCCTTCAGCTCAAACGAATCATGGAGAGCTTGGTTTTTTTATTCGCGGACAGATGGCAAAACCGTTTGAAGATGCCGTTTTTGCCATGAACAAGTCAGGTGAAATCAGTCCTGTGGTAAAAACTCAGTTCGGGTATCACATCATTCGTTTTGAGGAAAAAAAGCAAGGTCAAAACAAGCCTTTTTCTTCAGTAAAAGATACGATTAAAAATGAACTGTTGGCTAAGCAACAACAGTTAATCTGGAAACTATATGAAACCAGAATGACATCAGGTAATGAGAAGCCTGTGAGCAACGCGCAAGTGAATACGTGGTTATGGTTTTCAGGGATGGATGCTGTTGAAGAATCGGATCCGGTCTGGGAGCAGGCTGCTGTAAAGCTTGGTATCGCCAGGTTGCTGGCAGACAAGGCGACAGAGGCTGGATTCGACCAGAATGTGCACAGTAAACAAAAAATAGCCCAGGCTCAACGCAAGGCATTGGTGAAATTGAGGCGCAAGGCTTTGTTTGATGCGATAGCCAGGCGTGATTTGGCAACAGCTGTGCATGAGCAATATGTTGTCAACAAGGATCAGTACGTTGTGCCGTTACAAGCTGATGTTTCAGTGATTTTTCTGTCAGCAAAGAAACACCCTGAGGATTCAATCAATACACTTGCTGAGACAGTTCATCAATTGGTTGCGGATGGTCGTGCTGATTTTGAGGCGTTGGCATTGAAGTATTCTGATGAGCCAGGTGTTCAGAAGAACAAAGGTCACTTCGGGTTAAGGAAGCAGGGAGAGCTTGGCAAACAGCTTGATGCAGCAATCTTTGTGGATACAAAAACGGGTGTCCTGGAGCCGGTTGTAACGCCGGAAGGTATTTTTATTGTCAAGGTGAATCAGCTAATACCTCAGCATCAACAATCATTTGATGATGTAAAAGACGCGATCAAAGCCAGGCTTGTTAACACGCTGGCAACCCAGGAATTCAGCGCGCTGACGTATTCGATGTTGAACAACCCGGAGAATAGAGTGAATCAGTCAGCGGTTGATCAACTTTATGCTGAACTCAGGCAGTCCAGATAATCAAACAAGTGGCTGATTTGTGTCGCGTAGCATCATCGTGTATCCAGGTCATAAACCTGAGCCGGTTATTTAATGCCAATGTACAGTATAATAGCTGATTGCCATTACGAGGCATTGTCGGTACATTTCTGAGGGTGGAGGGCAACAATCAGTCAAGCAAGATCAGAAAAAAAAACAAGGCGTTCGAATACATTTCACTTGTTTTCAGAATTTCTCAAGCGGGAATTTACCAGTCGTTATCTTGGCAGTATTGCCGGTGTGCTTTGGGTATTTCTGCAGCCAATTGTAAAGTTACTGATTTATTCTTTTGTTTTTTCAGTTATTTTTCGCATTCGATTTACCGAATTTGGTGCTGACGGGTTTTTGCCGTTTGTTGCTGTTGGTTTGTGGCCGTGGTTAGCATTCAGTGAGGCGTTACAGCGCAGCGTTACATCGGTAGAATCCAGCGCGTCTTTGATCAAGAAAATTAAATTCCCGCATGAAATTCTGGTGTTTTCATCTGTGATTGTTGTTTATCTTGTTCACCTGGCAGGTATGATATTGGTGTTTGGTGTACTGGTGGGGATGGATTACACTTTGCATTTGTCAATGTTGCCGTTGTTGCTTGTTTACCTTCTGTTGCAATTGATGATGTCGATAGGAATTGGTTTCATGTTGTCATCATTTCAGGTTTTTTTGAAAGATGTCAGCCAAATCGTTTCATCTGTGATGATGTTTATGTTCTACCTGTCTCCAATTCTCTATTCGATTACCCAGGTTCCCGAACGGTTTCGTGATTATTATCTAAGCAATCCAATGGCTTTTTTAATTGGACGATACCGGGAGCTGATGCTGGCTGGTGTCTGGAATCCACAGATGATTGATGGTGTGGCAGTGCTTGCCTCTATTGCAGTGTTTATTATTGGTTATTTCATGTTTCGGCGTTGCAGCCGTCGTTTTGAAGAGTTTATCTAGTGATTGATCAGAGCACAAACAAAAAAGATGTTCTGATTGAACTCGATGGTATCGCCAAGTGTTATCCCAAATTACGAAGCTCCACTGATCGTGTGATTGCGTTATGGCAGGTGTTACGTGGTAAGGAAATTTCCAGACAACACCAGGTTTTGAGTGATATTTCTTTTCAAGTGCTTCGAGGTGAATCACTTGGAATTATTGGTGAGAATGGTGCTGGTAAATCAACGCTGCTTAAAATCATTGCCGGTGTTATTAATCCAACCCGCGGAAAGGCTGTGGTTAACGGTCGACTGGGTGCATTGCTGGAATTGGGCGCAGGGTTTCATCCAGAGCACACTGGGCGTGAAAATATTCGCATTGCTGCCGGGTTAATGGGGTTGTCGAGAGCTGAGATTAAGGCAAAAACACCTCAAATTATCGAGTTTGCAGATATTGGCTCGTACATTGACGAGCCGATTAAACATTATTCCTCGGGAATGATCGTGAGGCTGGGATTCGCAGTGGTGAGTGCGATGCAGCCTGATATTTTAATCACTGATGAAGTGTTTGCTGTTGGCGATGAATCATTTCAAAAAAAGTGCACGGCCTGGCTGGATGAGTATCGTCAACGTGGCGGTACGCTGCTGTTTTGTTCACATAGTATGTTTCACGTGCAAAAATTGTGTAAACGAGCGTGTTGGATTCACCATGGCAAACAATTTATGTATGGCGATGTTTTTGATGTTACCCAGCACTATTTGGCTTACCATGAAGCAAAGACAGAACAACAGAAACAGGCAGGTGGAGAAACTCAGTCTGTCAACACGTCCAACGAGTACCGGGTCGAGCAAGTCCATTTATTGCAAGCAGGGAATGCAGTCATAGACCCTGTCTATCAAATGGGGGAAGCGATTTCAGTGACGGGACAAGTCTGGTCTCCGGATGACCGGCATCCAAATGTTGCAGTTGGTATTTTACGTTCTGATGAAACACCTGTATTTGGCACAACTTCTGAGATGGCTGGCTATCAATTAAAAAAAATAGGACAGAATCAATATGGTTTTTCGATCAGCTTTCCCGACTCGGTGTTGTTGCCAGGTCGTTACATGATTAAATCACATGCCTTGGATCCAGAAGGTCTGCGAGTATTTGATACGGTAGAGCTTTATTTTCAGGTAGTCGGTAAAACCAGAGAATTTGGATTTTGTCAGCTGAAACATCAATGGGGTTCGTCATGACAGAACAAAACAGTTCAAATGTGAAAACTGTTAATCAACACGCTTATTATCGAACATTTGACGCCAAAGACAGAAACTCTGTCACCACAATTTGCGATAAAGTTCCAGCCGGTAGTCTGGTACTGGACTTGGGCGCAGGCAGTGGGATAATCGGAAAATATCTCAGCACTGAAAAAAAATGTACTGTCGATGGCATTGATATTAACCTGGAACAAGTAGAACATGCAGCGTGTTATCGAAAAATACAAAGTGCCAATCTGGAGGCCCAGCTGATATCAGAGTTGATATCAGATCAATACGACATCATTATTTGTGCGGATTTGCTTGAGCATTTACGCAATCCGCAACAATTACTCGTTCAGCTTAAGGATTATTTGAAACAAGACGGGCGTATCATCCTCTCGGTTCCAAATGTTGCGCATATTGGTCTGGTGTGTGATTTGATCGAGGGTGCGTTTGAGTACCGATCAGAGGGATTGCTTGATAATACCCATGTGCGCTTTTTTACACGCCATTCGTTGAAAAACCTGTTATCTGAAAGTGGACTCGGAATCAAAACCATTGAAGAGATTGAGTTGGATCCGCGTGAAACCGAGTTTAATTCTCATCCATACGGTTTTTCTCCTGAACTGATGCATTTGTTGATTTCCAGAGCAGATGCCTTGACTTACCAGTTTATCATCGAAGCATCTTTTGACGATGAGATCGCGGAGAATCTGGTTGAAGAGAAACACACTGAAACGCTATCACCTGTGTCATTGAGTTATAGTGTTCAATTGTTTTGGCGCACAGAAAATGAGGAGTATGACACCCAACAGAGCGTGACTGCAGTTGGCCGGATTGGTAAGGAGATTCAGCAATTCGAATTGAAAATACCGGAAATGGGACATCCATGCAGTGCATTACGACTTGGTGTTGCAGATCGACCCGGATATACAAGAATCGAAACAATCAAACTTTGCAATGCTTCTGGTGCTGTAGTGTGGGAATGGGATGGAAATGCAGACACCTTGTTGTCACTTGGTTCTCGACAAGAGATCGAGATTGCAGATTTGCGCGATTCTCAATCCGGTGTGGTTGTGTTAGTTGGTACAGAGGATAGTTATTTTGAATTACCAGTGCCCACCAATTTGCTCGAAGAAATTTCCAGCGGAGGCAGTTTACAATTGACGCAGTCATTTCCGATGTCTGCTGATTATTTGGCCTTAACGCCAAGGTTATCTGAACTAACCCGACTCCAGGTTGAACAGATTGATGAATTAAAGAAATTGGTTGCACTGCGAGATAGCGAGCTGGTGGTACGAGACGCTACCATAAAAGCACATCAATCCAGTCCAGAAGAACGTGAGCAACTGATTATCGATCAACAACATCAAATTGAAGAACTCAAACATTTATCCGAGCTGCAAGCTCAGCAAATCCAGGAGCGTGAGCAGTTAATTGACGAACGTGACAAATGGTTGATTGAAAAACAGGATAGAGCAGAGCGTCAATACGAGAAAATGGAAGAGCTGGAGTTGTTGATGAAGCAACATAATATCGATATTACCCGGCGAACTAGCAATGTGGAATTCCGCGAGCAATCCATCGACCAGCAATTGCAAATACGTGACGATTCGATTAATTCATTGACGGCAGAAATAGGAGAATTAGAAAAACAACTTGAGCATCACATGAGTTTGCAGTTTTGGCTGCAAAGACCGTTTGTCTTTCTGCGCGACACTCTTTTAAACAAGCTGCAATGATGCAGCCGTCCTGTATCGATATTATTGTTCCGGTCTATAATGCACCTCAGCAGGTTGAGGATTGTATTCATAGTGTATTGCTTCATACCAAAGCAAAATTCAATTTGATTATTATTGATGATGCGTCACCAGATCCGGACATCCAGCAACTGTTTTCAAAAATAAAGCAACTCAACGACGAGCGTATCCAGCTGCTTGAAAACCACCAGAATCTTGGGTTTGTGAGTACGGTGAATCGTGGCATGAAATTGAGTCGTCATGATGTTGTGTTACTCAACTCTGATACGGTTGTGACACCCGGATGGTTGGGGCGACTGGTACGTTGTGCTGCATCAGACCAGACAATCGGAACCATAACGCCATTTTCAAATAATGCAGAAATTTGTTCCTTCCCACTGTTTTGTCAAGCGAATCCAGTGCCGGATCATCCTGGCTTAGTGGCTCAGGCAATTGCAGCAACCGAACAGCCCGTTTATCCGGATATTCCTACAGCAGTCGGTTTTTGTATGTATATTGCCCGTGCGCTGCTGGATACGATTGGATATTTTGATGAAAAAGCATTTGGTCGTGGTTATGGTGAGGAAAATGATTTTTGCCGCAGGGCAGTGAAGGCGCACTATCGTAATGTCTTGTGTGATGATGCTTATGTTGTGCATGTGGGTTCTTGTTCATTTGGTGATGAGAAACAAGCGCACTGTGAGCGAAACATGCAGGTGTTGCTGGGATTACATCCTGATTACATGGAAGTCGTGAGCAAATTTATCGCTCAAGATTCAGTCAGGCCAATTCGTGAAGCGGCGTATGCCAGACTGGAGCGATTAAGGGCGGAGCACAATTAGCGAATACATGCGATGTGAAGTGCATCCAGGTATTGCGAATACGAGGCATCCGTAGCCAGGATATTGTGTATCACATTGATTTTACTGTGATTCAAGATGTGAGTATCCTGCTTTTCTTTTATTTCGGCAAATTATCACAGAGCAGCACTTGCATTGGTGCTTGGTTTTTATAAATGTTTAAACAGGTCTAGCAATGGCAGAATATCAAGGTATTTCTTTTTCAATGAAAAGTTCAAGCCCAACCAGTATGGAAGCAGATGTTGTCGCTTTTGATCAATGTGCCGCATTTGGCTTGCCTGAAGCGACTGTTATGTTAAAGAGCCATCGCAGTGGAATGCGGGTATTGGTTCCTGCAGATATTTTTGGGTTATTACAACACTGTGTGTATTATCAGACCATCGCTGAACATGTCGATTTTCTGGTCACTGTTGATCCTGCCATTGCCCCCCACAAAGACCAGATTCAACAAGTGCTTAAGGATTTAAAAACCCAGGGATTGATGGATTCTGGTGAGCGCTTGATTGGGTCGCTAAAATCTGCGAAGAGAACAGCTGCACAGCCTGCAGGATTTGCTGGAACATATATCCGCACGTGCGACCGTCCAGCACAATTAAAACGCTTGCTGGAGAGTTTGTGTTTAAACCAGGAGCGGTATGGGCATCAGCATCGATATATCGTGGTGGATGATTCAAGAAATGCAGAGAATCTGCAACAAAACCAGGCAATATGTGCTGAATATATAACCACAGGACGTTTGTCAACAGAATATTATGGCTTGCAACAACAATCTGAATATGTGAAGCAATTAACTCAGGCATTTCCTGAGCATAAAAAGACGATACACTGGTTGCTGGCGCGTGATGACCGGTTTGATGAATCAATGTTTACCGGCGGTCGTTTATTAAACCACATTATTCTACTGGCTGCTGGTCAGCGATTTGCACTGTTTGACGATGATGCAGCCTGTCAGCCTTATCAATCGCCACAATGTGAGCATGTCTGGAGCTTCAAGGCGCAGCCCAAGGATGCCTGGTTTTACCAGAACAGAGAGCAAATGCTCGCAGAGATTCAGCCGCTCGAGCTTGATCCTTTGTCGCTTCATCTTGATATTCTGGGGCAATCACTTGGTGAGATCGTCAATGAATTATCTGCGGTTGAATTGACTGCGAGCGCGCTTCATGGTGTGAGATCTGATAATAGCCAGACACTGAAACCGGATACACGAATACTTGTTACCCGGAATGGCACTTTTGGTGACCCTGGAACATCATCGATGACCTGGGTTTATCAGCAAGACAATAAGGTTCTCGAGCGCTTGGTAGAAGACGATAACAAGTACAAGCAGTATACTTTGAATCGAACCACATGGTTGGGAAGTCATACTTTCCGGGCGGTGAATGAAAACGCACTGATGACAACAACACTAACGGGTATTGATGGATCACAGCTGATACCGCCGACAGGTTCTTTTTATCGCAATGAAGATTATCTTTTCAGTCGCTTACTTAAATTCATCCATCCACACAGTCTCTCATTTGAATTCCCGTGGGGATTACCACATCTCCCAGAACCTTCAAGACAATGGGATGCAGAAAGACTGGATGAACCAAAAACCGTTGGTATTCTGGGCTTTTTGGCTGATATTGCCAATAATGTACAGCGTTTTTGTCTGGCAGAATCGCCACAGCAACGATTACGCTATGTTGGTGAAACCTATCGGTCGCTTGCAGATGCAAAGCGTGAAGTTCTGAACCAGGGGATAGAAGAGAATTTGCTCAATGCGCAGGTAGCAACGGTTAATGATATGCAGATAATTATCGATAATAACAAAAATCAGCCGCAATTCTGGAAAGATGATATCAAGCGGGTTATCAAAGCGAATAAAGATGGTCTTGCCCGGTCTGAGCAGACGTTATTCCCTGATGTGGGTGCTGGTGATACACGTGATCAGCAGGTACAAAGCTGCCAGGATGTGCTCGATGAATTTGGAGATGCATTAATCCTCTGGCCGGAATTGTGGGAATATTGTAAACAGCTGAATCAGGTATAAATGAAATCTGTATCAGATAGATACCGACCCATCATTGTGTGTGAATAGCAGTTGTGATAGTGTAAAACAATCTGGTTAATAGCATGGTTTCCGTGGGCTAAAAGTGCCATAATCAAACACTGTGCATCACTGAGCAGGATTTGGTGAGTACCAGGTTATTGTTTAACAGATGATAGGAAAGGTTGTGTAATTATGAGTATGGAAGACGAAATAAAAAAATTCTCTGAGTTCTTGCAACAGCAACGGGATGAAATTAATTTAAAGTTGCATCTCGGTGGCATGGAAGCCAAGGAAGAAATGGACAAGGCAGAAGAAGTGTGGGCAGAATTTAAGGAAAAGATTGACGAAATTGGCGATGAGACCAAAGAGACTACGATAGAACTTGTGAATGCTGCTCAAACTGTCGGAGACGATTTGAAATCTGCATATGAGAAGCTTGTGAGTCGTTTGACATAATCGTTAGTGGTGAATTAAATATTCGTGATAGCACTGGGCTTAAGTTGCTCGATGTTGTTGGTATAGTAATCCTGGGAGTGAGAGCCGCACCATCTCTCCTCCCACGGCGTAATATTGTGTTTAGAGATACTCAGTTATCTTATACTGGTATGTTGCTGTCAGTAGCATGGATCGGTATATTTTTCCCAAACATTAAACCTGAAAAGCCGAATAGGTTTTTATGTAGCCTCACTTGTGAAAAATCCTCAAAAAATGATTGCGTAACTAAAATACCATGGCGATGCTCGCTTGGTGTTTGAGAACAACATATAACACCTGAGATAGTATTTTTAAATGTGTTGTTAGTTTATGACAGTCAGACAGTTTGAGTATGTCATGTTGGTTAGCGGATAGAAATTCGTTAGTTGTGAATCATTACAGTACAAATAGAGCCAAGGTTTAATGGTAAAAGCAATAATAATTAGTGGTAGTGTAAGTATTTTATTCATTTACCTAGGATTAGTTGTTTTTTTCTGGATAAGTGATAAACCAGTAGCAACTGCTGCCATTCACATGGAAGGCTCATCGTTGGTTCTTCATCGCGGTATTGGTTATAACTCCGGCTCAAAATTGGTGGTGACAAATGCTGACAAGCAACGAAGGGTACGTATCATATCTGAACAGGTTTCATTTTTAGCTGAAGATATGCCTTTTATGGTGTGGAAATTTACAAATATGTCTCCACAGGAAGGAATGTGGGTAGGATGGGTCGCAAAGAAAAATCCTGGGAAGTTGAATATGATACCTGTAATCTTACCGCTAGATTCAACTGTAGTGTATCGAATGAAAGGCAAGGAAGGCTGGTCAGGTGAAATTGTAGCACTAGGTTTTGGATTTGATGGTCAAATGTATGATTCATTAATTTTAGACTCGATAGAATTGAAAACCTATTCAGTAACATCGATGCTAGAAAGCATATGGGATGAATGGCTTGCATTTAGACCGTGGACGCAACGGTCAATCTCTGAGGTTCAGATAGGGGCGGAGGCTGAATATATAAAACCACCATTGTTGATTTTTATATGGATAGTATTTACATTTGGACTCCTGTTCAAGATAAACACAAAGTATTTCAATACAAAAAGCTTATTGTATATATGTTTTTCTGCATGGTTTTTTATTGATCTTCAGTGGCAATTAAATTTAATGAGACAACACAAACTAAGTCAATCGCTCTACAATGGAAAGACTTTAGTTGAAAAAATAGAATTAGGAAAGGATGCAGGTTTATTTGACCTGATGCGATATAGCCTAAACTGTAAGCGATCCAAAAAAGCAGAAATTGAAATAGCATCAAGTTATACCGATCATGGTGAGTATCAACCATTGCGGTTCCAGTATTTGTTATTGCCTGAAATAGTGGATAGTTCATATGTGATTAGAAAAAAACGAAAGATGTGCTATGTAATTTTGAAAACAACGAGTACAAAATATGATAAAAATGGTAACTTATATGACCCAAATATTATTAACTTTAAATATCTGATGGATTACTCTCAGGTTTATTACAAAAATAATGATGGAATTATCTATTTTATAGATAATGGCAATATTTCATGATTTTATAAAAAAGTATTAGGAGGTTTATCTCGAGGTATAAGATATTGATTATTAGTTGATGGTTGATGTATTTATATGTATTAAATATGTTATTCATTAATTGATCGGACTATGAAAATGAGAAATGATATTAAAATATACAGCTATCATATTTGTATATAGGGCGTGTATAT
>DRLZ01000094.1 GCA_011322755.1 Crenotrichaceae bacterium | reverse complement strand
TTGAGGCCTGGTTTCATGTAAAACTTTCGTGTTTAGTCGCTACACAGCTGGATTAGTTCAACAGGTAAACAATTTCCTGATATAACCGGTCATTCTCAATAACATTCTCTCTCACGGCCTGGATGAAAAAAGCGTAAGTTTGCAGCATTGCGTACTTACGCTCTCCTGTGTCAGTATCCCGTGTGCATCGAAATGATCTGGAGACGAGACACAACTAATCAGCTTGCTGTCTTAGAAATGCGGGTATATCCAGCATTTCAAGATCAAGCTCTTTGGGCATTTCTTTATGTCGTTTATTGGGTTGTTCTGGTTTGTTACGCAATACAGTTGGGCGTTCCAACGCGCCATAATCCACAGCACCATCATTTTTTCGATGAATGACCTGCAGATTTGGTTCTCCCGCAGCGACACCATCTGTTTCCAGACCAGTGGCCACCACTGTGACACGAACTTCACCTGAGAGTTCAGGATTAATTGCAGTTCCTATGATGACAGTTGCGTCATCTGATGCAAAACTGCGAACCATGTCGCCGACATCGTTGAATTCACCGATGCTGAGATCACCAGAGCTGGTGACATTGACAAGAACACCAACAGCACCTTTTACATCAACATCATCAAGCAGCGGACTACCGATGGCTTTTTCAGCAGCTTCGCGTGCACGATGATCGCCGGATGCATTTCCAGTACCCATCATTGCACGCCCCATCTCAGCCATGACTGCTTTGACATCAGCAAAATCAACATTGATCAAACCAGGATTTGTAATAAGGTCTGCGATACCTTGCACTGATCCCAATAAAACATCATTGGCGGCATTAAACGCTTTAATTAACGAGACATCTCTGCCCAACACAGGCAATAATTTCTCATTTGGTATGGTAATCACAGAGTCTGCAAATTCACTGAGTAGTTTAATACCATCGTCACCAATTTTCTGGCGTTTTTTGCCTTCAAATGAAAATGGTCGGGTAACAATAGCAACCGTAAGAATACCCATTTCTTTAGCTATTTCAGCAATCACAGGGGTTGCACCCGTGCCTGTACCTCCACCCATTCCACAGGTCAGGAAAACCATATCAGTTCCTTCAAGGATTTCCTCAATGTGGTTTCTGTCTTCCAGAGCGGCATCACGCCCAACTTCGGGGTCTGCGCCTGCACCAAGTCCCTTGGTTAATTCACCACCAAGTTGTAATACTGTTTTGGCATTGGTGTTTTTGAGTGCCTGGGCATCGGTGTTAACACATATAAAATCAACATCAACCATTCCCTTGTCAATCATGTGATTGATGGCGTTACCGCCACCACCGCCGACTCCGACAACCTTGATGACAGCATTGTTTGATGCATATGGATCTACTACTTCAAATGGCATTGTGATATCCTCCAAAAATTGAATCATATTTAAATATTCGACGATAAATAATTTAACCTTTGCGATTTTGATCCAGGCACTTACTTAGCCGTATCGTATCGATGTTCAAAAATATGTGATTTAAGTTAAATTATTTATCGTCGGTGTGTTTTTTCAGTTAAAACTAAAAATTACCTTGAAACCAACTTTTCATCTTCGCCCAAATACTTTCTTTTGAACTATTTACATTATTGATTGTTGCGTTTCTTAAACCAGGGTCTCTGTTTTTGTCTCCATAAATGACCATTCCAACACCTGTTGCATAGACAGGGTTGCGAACCACATCAACAAGCCCTGTGATAAACTGTGGTATGCCCAGACGCACAGGCATATGAAAGATTTCTTCAGCAAGCTCGACCAGACCAGGCACTTTTGAGCTGCCTCCAGTAAAGACAACACCCGCTGCAATCAAATCCTCAAAACCAGTGCGTCGTAATTCAGCCTGAACCAGTAGAATCAGCTCTTCATATCGCGGCTCAACAATTTCTGCCAGCGCCTGGCGTGAAATCTGTCGAGGTGCTCTTTCGCCAATGCTTGGGACTTCCAGTGTTTCTTCCAGCTTGGCAAGTTGAGTAAGAGCGCAAGCATATTTCTTCTTGATTTCCTCTGCATTCTGACTTGGTGTTCTCAGGGCGACTGCAATATCGTTCGTGACTTGATCCCCTGCAATTGGAATGACTGCAGTATGTCGAATTGCACCGTGGGTAAAAACTGCAATATCAGTCGTGCCACCGCCAATATCAACCAGACAGACGCCAAGTTCTTTTTCATCGTCAGTTAACACAGACATTGATGATGCTAATTGCTCAAGTACGATATCCTCAACCTGTAGCCCGCAGCGCTCGATACATTTCACAATATTCTGTGCAGCGCTGACGCCGCCACTGACGATATGTACTTTTGCCTCGAGTCGAATACCTGACATGCCGACTGGTTCTTTAATTCCTTCCTGTCCATCAATAACGAATTCCTGGGGTAAGACATGCAGGATTTTCTGGTCAGCAGGAACGGCAACAGCTCTGGCTGAATCAATTACCCTGTCAACGTCACTCTGACTGACTTCCTTGTTACTGATTGCGACGATGCCGTGTGAGTTCAGACTCTGGATATGGCTGCCTGCAATACCAACGTAGACGGAACTGATATCACAACCGGCCATTAATTCGGCTTCCTGGACTGCGCGTTGAATGGAATTAACAGTCGTTTCAAGATTAACGACAACGCCTTTTTTTAATCCACGAGAGGGGCTTCTGCCCAAACCAACAATTTCGACATCGCCGTCAATATTTATTTCACCAACGATTGCAGCTACTTTGGATGTTCCAATATCCAGGCCGACAATTATATTTTTTTCGGTCTTTTTAGCCATCTCTTCCTCATATTTCCTAACTTTGTGTCGTTTCAGTATTGTTTGCAATCGGTGCTAAAATTGACCGTAATCGCATGGATTAACTGAGTTGCTGATTAATGTTTCGAGAAACCAGGGTGTCATTTTCTTTGATTACCGTGCTCAGTATATTCAAGTGCAAAACCATTTTCATAACGCAGGTCGACCGACTTTAATGTGTTGATTCTTTCATATCCAATATTGGGCCATATCACTACAAATCGTTTAAAGACTGTGAGTGGATTGTGTCGCCCGATAGTAATCCGTATGTCATTGGCAAGATCCAAGCTCCATATTCCCTGCTCGTTGATATGAAACTGCCTTAATTCATACCCATTTTGGGCAAGCAGGTATTCGATTTCACGATAAGCCTTAAACAGTTCTGGAGTAAATTGCCTGTTATGAAGGTCAAAAAGTGGTAAATCTGAAAATTTCTGTGTAGAGCCAGGAGAGAATGCTGTGCCATCAACCGAGACTATTTTATCATCACCAAGTCGTAAATATGGATTTTTCTCAGTAATATAAACCCGGAGTCTGTCTGGCCATATTCGCTCAATTTCAACAGATTTAATCCAGGGAAACTGTAACAGTTCTGTTTTGATTTCTCTCAAATCAAGTGCAAATAAACCGCTTTTAGCTGATTGATCGAGCACGTGCTGTAATTGGTGTGGGTCTGAGTATTGAAACTTGCCTTCTAGAAGAATCTGTCGAATGGGTAATACAGTTAAAGAAAACTGGCTGACTGAAAACAATAGAATAACGACCAATAGTGCAAACAGCACAGAGGCAATAGACAACGATGATGTTGTCTTGATCAATTGGTTGTCCTGAGGTTGTTTTGCAACCATTAGCCTGTCATCTCGTAATGTATATTGGTATCGATACTAGTCTCCAGAATTCGCCAGACCAGCTCATTAAAACCAATGCCTGCTGCTTTTGCAGCCATTGGTACCAGGCTGTGATCTGTCATGCCAGGGACTGTATTTGCTTCGATGAGCCAGGGGTGATTGGATTTATCGACGAATAAATCAACCCGGGACCAGCCTTTATTATCGATCAATTGACTTGCATCCAGTGCAAGTTGTTGCAACTCATTTTCCTGTTGTTCAGATAATCCGCTAGGACAGTGATACTGTGTTGTGTCGGAGCAATATTTTGCCTGGTAATCATAAAATTCGTTTGCTGTTTGCAGGCGTATTAAAGGGAGCGGCTGATTATCAAGCAATGCGACAGTGTATTCGTGTCCGCTAATCCATTGTTCGGCCATGACCACATCATCAAATTGTTGGGCTTGTTGCCATGCTTCTGTCAATTGTGCTGCTGAATTGACTTTGCTCATCCCGAAACTTGATCCTTCTCTGGCTGGTTTAACGATGACCGGGTAGCCGAGCTGTTCAGAGACAATGTCAAAATCATGCTCAGATTCAAGCGTGACCCATGCAGGCGTAGGTAAGTTACTGGCATGCCAGCATAATTTTGTTTTGAGCTTATCCATTGATAATGCAGATCCGAGCACACCACTACCTGTATAAGGCAAGCCCATTGCTTGCATCACGCCTTGTAATACACCATCTTCACCACCCCGACCATGGACTATGTTAAATACGCGATCAAATTTTGCACTCAGCAAGGCTTTAACAGGGTCATTGCCAATATCGACTGCAACAGCATTTACACCTTGCTCAAGCAACGCTGATAATACGGCGTTACCACTCTTTAGTGAGATTTCACGCTCAGCAGAAGACCCGCCCATTGCGACAGCAACGAGTCCGAAGGTTGCAGGTGAAGAGATTGCGCATTGAGCGATCATAGCGGTGTTACTCTCTCACCAACGATACGGACTTCACAGTCAAGTCGAACGGATTGCTGCTGTTCGACACAATTTTTGACATGATTAATCAGTAATTCAATATCGAAGGCGGATGCACCGCCCAGGTTTTCGATAAAATTGGTGTGTTTTGTTGATACACGGGCTTTACCAATTTGATGGCCTTTTAAACCACACTGTTCAATTAATTGCGCAGCAAAACCATGCTCCGGATTTTTAAAAACGGATCCACATGTCGGCACATTAATGGGCTGGCTGTTGCGTCGTTGATCGAGCAAGCGTTGTATCTCTTCATCATCGACATTCGCTGTTGCAGGTAAGGACAATCGTGTTGCAACAAACCAGTGTTCATGCGGAATGCTGACATTACGATAGCCAACATGGATGGCTGTGGACGGCAGCCATTGCCGATTGCCTTGACGATCAATAAGTTCGACTTCGCTGACCAGAGGCCAGGTTTCTCCACCAAAGGCACCAGCGTTCATCGCCAGGGCACCACCGATCGAGCCCGGGATGCCCACCATAAAACTAGCACCTGATAACCCATTTTGCTGACAAAAACGCGCAACTTGTGGGCAGCTGACGCCGGCTTCTATATAAAGACGCCCATCATCTTCCAGCCTGATTTGATTCAATGTACGTTTTAAATGAATTACGGTGCCACGTATGCCACCATCGCGTATGAGTAGATTACTGCCAGCACCAAGCCAGAACAGTGGCTGATTGTAATCGAGTTGTTTAAGAAATACCGATAAGTCACTGATGTTTGCTGGTCGGTAATAGTGATCTGCCGGACCGCCAACCCGCCATGATGTATATCTTGCAAGCAATTCGTTGTACAGGGTTTTGCCTGCAAGTATCGTTTCCACAGGTGAAAAGACCTCTTGTTCTTGGCTTGACAGTGAAGTAAACGCAGTCATTGGATCAGTCCCAGCACAGGAGGCATCAATTTTCTTAACTGTTCAGGTAGCTGGGCTGCTATTTGTCCGATACTGCCCGCGCCCATTGTTAATACCACATCATTATCTTCTAGCAAAGATGGTAGTAATTGGTGCAATTGCTCTTGTTCTGAAACAAACACAGGTTCTACCATGCCTCGGGTTCGTACAGCTCTTGCTAACGATCGTCCATCAGCTCCATTGATGGGTTGTTCTCCAGCGGCATAGACTTCAAGTAAAACCAGACTGTCTACTTCTGAGAGGCATTGTGCAAAATCATCAAAAAGGGCGCGCGTTCTGGTATAGCGATGCGGTTGAAAAACAAGTACTAGTCGACGATCAGGCCAGGCAGCTCTGACGGCTTGTAGTGTCGCTGTTATCTCACTGGGATGGTGTCCATAGTCATCAATGAACAGAGCAAAACCGTTGTGAATTGGAACGCGTTCATCATTAATCTGTAAGCGACGTCCGATACCGCTGAACTCACACAATGCCTTCTGAATAACATGATTATCAATTCCCAGTTCGATTGCGACAGCAATGGCTGCGAGCGAATTCAATACATTGTGTGTGCCTGGCAGGTTCAGGGTAATCTGCAGTGGCAGCGCATTTTTTCTGTGGACACTGAAACAGGTTTGCCAGCCATTTTGTTGAATATCGACTGCACGAATATCAGCGTCTTTATCCAGACCGTAAGTGATTGTTGGTTTTGATATTTCGGGTAAAATACTTTTTACTTCATCATCATCAATGCAGACAATTGCTCGCCCATAAAAAGGGATTTGGTGTAGGAAGTCGATAAAGACTGATTTTAATTTTGCAAAATCATCGTTATAGGTCTCCAGATGATCTTTATCAATATTAGTGACAATGGCGATCATTGGTGACAGATACATAAATGAGCCATCACTTTCATCTGCTTCAACAACCAGATAATCGCTCTGTCCTAGCTGAGCATTGGTACCGGAGTGATTCAGTCGCCCTCCAATGACATAGGTAGGATCCAGTTCAGCCTCCGCTAATATACTCGCAGTAAGACTGGTTGTTGTGGTTTTCCCGTGGGTTCCGGCAACAGCTATACCAAACCGGAAACGCATTAATTCTGCGAGCATTTCAGCGCGGGGAATAATCGGTATTTTGCGCTCAATAGCAGCCAGAAGTTCAGGGTTGCTGGCGTTGATGGCAGTTGATTTGACGACAACATCGACATTGTCCAGATTATTCGCGTCATGTCCGAGATAAATCAAGGCGCCGAGTGTTCGTAGTCGCTGGGTTGCCGCATTGTCATGCAAGTCCGAGCCAGACACGTGATATCCAAGACTCATCATGACCTCAGCGATACCATTCATGCCAGTACCGCCAATTCCGATAAAATGGATGTAGCGGATACGATCCATGCCCGGCCATTTGATGTTGGTGTCCACATGTATCACGCGGCAATCTCCTGCAGACAGATTTCAGTAACACGTTGAGTTGCATCAATACGCGCCAAAGGTGCTAAAGCTGCACGCATTGTTGATAAACGCTGTTGATCGCGCACTAGCTGTGTTAATTCCTTAGCAAGACCAGTGACTGTTAGTTCCTTGTCAGCAATTAATACTGCAGCGCCAGCGTCAACCAGATAGCGGGCATTGCTGGTTTGATGATCATCAATCGCATAAGGATAGGGAACCAGAATTGATGGTAACCCAACAGCAGCCAATTCGCTGATTGTCATGGCGCCTGCACGGCAAATGACAAGGTCAGCCCATCGGTAGCTTGCGGCCATATCATCAATAAATGCTTTTACCTGTACATTGACTTTGGTTTGTTGATATTCGCAGCTGGTTTCTTCAAGCCATTGTTTCCCACATTGATGAACAACATCTAATTGGGTGATTTTTGAACTGGCGATAGCGCGTGGAACAATTTGATTCAATGTTCTGGCGCCGAGGCTGCCACCGAGTAT
>DRLZ01000093.1 GCA_011322755.1 Crenotrichaceae bacterium | reverse complement strand
GCCATTATGAGCATTGACCATACGTAACGTACCATCGTTGGTAGCCAGCAAAAGTTTCACAACATAATCTGGCTCAGTATCTGCATCAGCTCCATCAGAAGGATCACCGCTGCCATCAACAGGGTAACCATAAGTAATTGGAATCGCGCTACTATGCAAAGGATCACTGAAGACCCAACGGTTGTCAGTGGTATAGCCATCTTCATTTTCATCCTTGACATCTCTTCCGCGCATCCAGTCAATGAGTTCGTTAATTTCTGTCGTTTCAGTCCCACTGAAAGGTGATGAGTGATTAAATAAATTATTCCCGACCAAATCAACCAACGCGCTATTCGATGACCACACACGATGCGCGCTCGAATCAAGTGTCACTGAACTCGCTGGTGCTGTTGAGCCTGTATAGGTAAGCAGTTTTCGTGTACTGTATCCGGGAATTTGTGAACCAGCACCACCTTCCTGAATCAGCGGTCCATCTGCCGCCGAACTCCAGATACTTTGTGCGCTTTCCTTGATACGGAAATCACCTCCGATTGCATCCACATCATTCACATCAAGAATATCGCCACGGGTACACAATGGGTTATTATCTGCGTCAACTTCAGTACCCGCGCAAACTTTGTATTTCTTGACATTACCATTCCAGCGACGATTTCTTTCAGGTTTGAATAATGAAAAATAGATTTCGTTATTATGGTAAAGCTTGGTAAATGCATTAATTGACAATACAGGGGATGCAAACGATGTCGGACGTGACAAAATATCGGCAATAATATTTTCAAACGCCGTTACCAACTCCGCAGAACTGCCAGCATCCTGATATGTTCCACCACCGACATTAGAAATACTTTCCAGATAGGCTTTGCCATTTGCCAGAATATTAAATCCGATTGTATAGGTTTTAACAATCTGGTCACCGGTAAAGTCATTACTCTGATCCTGTGTATAAAGAAAGTTGGCAATTTCAGGACCACATTCACCGCTACCTGATCCGGCACAGCTTGAGCCAGTCAGTGTTTCTACTTTTGATTTCGATGTGTTGACACTGGGGTAACCGTCGGAGAGTAAAATCATGTAATTGTTCTGACATTCCAGTGTAATCGGACTCTTGTAAGTTGCTGTTCCAGTAATATGTTCTGTTTTACAAGCTGTGGAATTCAGATTGTCATCTGTACAACCAGCCTCACGTACCACTGTTCCGCCAGTATATGAAGCTGGATGACTGACGCGGGTGTATTCTGAGCGACTCATACTGGTACCGGCATTCTGGCTGTTACCACGTGTCGTCCCGTAGAAAACATCATCACCTCGATAATAGAGTGCCGCTTCATATAATGTATCAACAATTGGCGTTCCTGATTTCCAGTTTAATTCGGTGACTATATCGTGCATACGGTTACGCACAGTTTTGAATCCAGTGGACAATTCGCCACTCACTTTTATACGTAATACTGGCGCTTTAGCAGGATTGCCATCATTTGACCAGGCGCGTCGCAAGCCACTACCAGAAATAACCAGGTTGAGTGCGTTCCCCCCATCCCAGGCAGCTTGATTCACAATCTCCTGAATAATCAGCTTCAGATCTGGCGATGAGTATGTTTCACCAGTACTCCATGCACCTGGACTCCAGGCAGTTGACGCAGTTGTGAGTGTGCGTGATGTGAGATCATTCGCTGTTGTGGTAAAAGCACCAGCATCAGCGCTTTTCTCACCATTAATGGTTAATGAAGTCCCGCCACTCCGAGAATCCTTTGAAGTAAAATCCAGATACGCTTCCTGAATCGTCGTCCCTTGAGGAATTCTAATATTGGTGAATCGCAATCCAATCGTCTGGATTCCGCCATCCTCAGTCAACTCCAGATCCGAGCTGTTGGAATACATGGTGCCATCAGCTCTCTGTTCAACATCATTGCTGCCGGTTGCAACCTGCGCCTGAAAAGTTTGATTGATACACGCTCCATTCGCTACGCTATTTTCATCATAATTAATATGTAATACCGGAGCAGCAGCCGTATTTCCATCATAGGAAACAGCCTCGCGCAAACCAGAGCCGCCTTGCAGGAAAAAAGCCATTGCATTATTTCCGCACCAACCCGAACGATTGACAATTTCCTGTACAACAGTCTTGATATCAGGCGTCAGGTAATGTTCGTCTTGAGTCCATGCCTCAACTGTATCCCAGTTAACACTGGCCGATGTAGAATTAACTGCTCGCGATGACAGATTGCCTACAACTGGTGTAAAAGATGTTGTCGAGTCATCCACATTCTCAGCTGTTATCACTAACGATGTTGCGTCACTGTTTGCAGAAGCAGCTGCAAATTCAATAAAAGCATCCGTTATTGTTGCACCTTGTGGAACAGCAACATCCTCAAACCTCAAACCAACCAGCTGCTGCTCAGTACTTGCAGCGCCACTGCCACTTGTATATGCAATCCGTAATAATGGTTGTCGTCCATCACCACCATTCCACGATTCAACAGTACGCTTTCCAGATCCAGTGATGAAAAAAGCCATATCATGACTGCTCGTGTTCCAGTTTGGCTGCCCGATAAGTTCATTAATAACCGAGGTAAGATCCGGTGAAATCAATTTTTCATCGACGTTTAACACTGGCAGAGCGTTCCATGGCACACTACTCGTGGTTGAATTCCCCATGCGATTACTAATCGTATTACTCCCGCTACCGAAAACAGGCGGGTTCAATGTTTTTTCACCAACAATCGTCAGATTTGTCGCTCGAGTATGACGTTCGTCAATAGTAAATTCTAGCTCGGCATTTGTTATTGTTGCTCCTGATGGGATATTTACATTTAAAAAACGGATTCCTATCTTTTGATTAGCATTGCCACTATTCTCCCGAACCAGCTCCAGGTCAGAGCTATTTCGATACATTGATCCGTTAGTTTTTTCTTCTACAGCATCATTTTGAGCGGCAATTTGAATTTCCAACGTCGTGTTTGTTAGACCACCAACAACCTTTTCCACCATACTCAGCTTATTCGAGGTTAAATTCACACTACCGTCAGTCACAAATTCCTGTGCATCATCTTCACTGTTTTTGATTCTTGAATAAACCAGGGGAAGGGGACCATTATCACCAACACCTTCAACTTCTGTACTGGAGGCATCCAGATTAGCAACCGGATAGAGTACCGGGCCACCTTCTCGATGGAAACGCATCAAGCCCATATTCACGTTGTTGGCACTATCCAGAATAGAATGTAACGCTGTTTTCATACGATCAAGACGGGTAATTCCAGTATTGTCCGTATTCGTCATACTGCTTGATGTATCAAGCACCAATAATACATTTGGACGCACAATTGAATCATTGCTTGCACCACCGCCAAAGTAGATTTCAGTATCCTCTGCCATCGCTGCAGTCGAGAGTAGTATCAATATTACAAAAATACTTGTCGCTGTAGAAATAAGTAGATTTGAGACTTTATCCATTATTTTATTCTTCATGAGAGCAACCATTATAATTTTGGGAAAACCTGAAAAATTCCCTGGTGAATAACCACGTTGACTGGGCTGGATTCTGTTAGCCCCTGGCAGTGATGTTCATTGTGAGCGACCTGAAATTTGACTGCACTGTAACCAGTACCACGCGGTGGAATACTTCTGCCAATATAAAGTTGTTTAGCCTTGTAAGCGGATCGATTTGAAATTGAATTGGTTACCAGATATTCTTCTGCCCCATCAAACAAGTCACTTGCTGATCTGTTAAATGTAAAAACATCCCTATCTTTTAACACACGATTTGTACAACTATCTGCTGCATGAAATGCAGATTGCTTCAAGCCTGAATGTCCTGCTATTTTTTCCTGCAAGACACTGGTTTTGGCGCTGGAAATACCGATAAGCGTCAATACCATCAAAAACAATAGACTGATAACCAGTACCACGCCGCGTTGTGCTTTAATTGAATACTTGAGTTGTTTTGTCATGACTTAAATCCGCTCTCTAAGCTGTACCGAGGTTGTGTACACACGTCGTAAATACTTATCAGATTCATCCATGTCATCGACCTCTGTGGTTTCTCCGGCGAATGTGTAGCTTGTTGGTTCAGTCGATAGATTATTGGCTACCGAACGCATGAGCAGACTGATGCGAACACTCGAAACTTCTTCCCAGTTTGAAACCGAGCTCGCTGATTGGTAGAGTACATTTTCTTTACTTCCCGGGCTTCTTGTTCCATACGTAATAGACATATTTTCGACACCTTCAAGTAAAGGTGTATCGGTATAACCACTGGAACCATCCAGTTCATTTCGATGTAATACTGGAACTCCGGCTGTGTTTTCACTGATAAAATAATCAACTGAAGCAAGACGCATTACCCTTGCGATTCCCCTGTTACTGTTATTTTCATGGCTGTAATTTCGACTTAAACTGCCACCCGTTGTTACTAACGTCGTCTGGTTACTACTTGAAGCAACAGCGTTGCTCTTAAAAATTTCTGATCCACCGCAGTCACTAATAAGAAAATAATCGCCTGCTTTAATCGGACAGCTTCTTTCACCCTTCAATGTAATCGAAGTTGCGCCAGGAACGATTGAAGCAGCCAGTTCCTGACTGCAACTGCTGGCTCGGGTAACTGTTAACACATCTGTATTCGCTTTCACTGCATGTGCAGATGTTAATCGACTTGCGGGCAGTGTTGGTGTCCAGGATGTCCCGTCATATGTATGTCCAGTAATCACACTCGCTAAATTAAAATCAGGAACGCCTGTAGTTAAATATGTCTGTGGTTCTAATGACTGGAGATTGGCACAGCCTTGATATCCAGCCATGCGCACATCTTGAGTGAGTAAATCAATCGCAGCCCGACCGTTTTCCTGTACCTGTGACAAAGCATCTTGCATTAGATAGGTTTGTTTATTGCCGATGTAGATTTCAATAATACCCGTCATTAATATCGAGCTAATGGCCAGACCAACCAGTATTTCGACCAGGGAAAAACCTTGTTGACAACATTTGTCAGATATTAAGTGATTGTTGTTCATGGTTGAAAACTAATCATCAATGGAAAATCTCTTTCATCATCAGCGTCTGAAGAATCATTACTGATATCACCGCTGCCGTCTCTGTCCCACCAGACTTTAAGCACATAGACATCTCCAGTTCCATCGCAAGCAGGTGATGATGGGGTATCATCGCGTGTTGGCGTACTATCAATGCAAACCACACCGACTCCCAGAGGGAGTTTGTCTGCCAATTCAGCCGACCATTCGTACATATCCAGCTCAGCCTGTTGATCAGCACTGCATGGATTCGAGCGAGTACACGTATGAGACGACCCCGAGACATTGTGATACGACTGTTCTTCAACTGAATGAGGATTCGATTGCATTCGTTCTACCATGTCATATGCCAGCAATGTTGATAACCGGGATTGTGTTGCTGTCTGGGTATTTTTTAGTCCGCTCATCTGTAAGCCGGTTAAACCGAGCAGACCGATCCCAAGAATGACAATGGACACCATGATTTCAACAAGTGTAAAACCACGATGAGACTGATTTGAAAACTGATTAAAATGCTTTGCCACCGACTTCGTTGCTGTTTTTTTAACCATTCTCATTACCATCAAGTCAAATTATGTTGGTGTACAAGTTGTGATATCTGTGCCACTAATATCTTCAGGGATGTTGTTGTGGTCTGAATCACGGCCACTGCGTGCTTTGCCAGCAATATTAATAAACACTGCACCTGCTCCGTTGATATCATTGTCTCGACAGATGACAAAATAACCAGCTGTTTTACGTTTGAAAGAGTCGACAATATATCCAGCAGACTGATAAGT
>DRLZ01000092.1 GCA_011322755.1 Crenotrichaceae bacterium | reverse complement strand
TTCACGTTTAGGATAATCAATGTTACATTGAAACAATGAAATTACATACTCATAAACTTGTCTTCGTTAAACTGTCAAGACTCATGATTGGCATCATTCTGCTGTATTTGTCCGGGTGTGTTTATTTACGCCTGCTGGAACTGAAAAATCAATTTGAAGAATTTGATCAGTATATCGAGATAACAACTGTTTCTTCATTTTCGCTTTTTTTCAAGGAGCCGGTATTACACAAGGACGACGTTATTACCTTATCCAGGCTCAATCCAACCAGAAGAATCATTCTTCCCGATGGCGAGGAATGGGTGTATCACTTTGTTAAACAATACAAAGCAAATACGCCTGATCAACAAAACCCTGTTTCACTGATCTTTCGATTTAAATTCGACAAACAAGGCAATATGCAACAATGGTATTTCCCGAATGAGTTTATAGCCATGGTTCCACCTGAATTTCTTGAAGCTTCGCTACGTTCTTTGGGAAATGCGACAATTTTCAAGCTTTCCAGACAGCTTAAAGCAGAAGTCACTCAACTCAAGACCGAGGCAAAGCCACCAAGTCAGACTTCAATCAAACAGGTGCTTGGCAATCCATTTCTGGTGCAGGAGAAAGATGATTTGCAGCGTTATATTTATCGATTTACTCTGCTGACAGATTGGGTTGAAGACGGCTATGAAGAACGCAAGATTGCATTGGTCAAGCTCGATTTTGTGCCTCAGAATAAATTACTGATAAAAGCGTCTCCTCGTTTCGCTGGGCTGAAAATATCCATCAGCTTTTCAAAATTACTTGGTGAAGATTATTTTTCCGTTTCCAATACCAAGTGAGTTGCTCATGTTCTTGCTCTCTCAGCGCTATTGTCTACAATGATCGTCGACAACTGGCGCGATATGATTTAAACCATCCTCACCTTTCATCATACGATTTCATACTTGAGAGTGATTTCTCAAGCCAACAGAACAACAAGCAATCGAGCAAAATATGAAAAAGTCCTGAGCGCATAACGGCTGATATGCAGTAAACTTAAATCAACAAACGATGCCGACTAAAGCGCATCGAGCAAACCAGATACAGATTAGAATTTTGGAGATTGGAATGTCGCCGCAAAAGTTGAATATTTTATCTTTCTCGGGAAATATTAAAATCCTGCATATGACCTGGCTTGCTTTTTTTATCAGCTTTGTGGTCTGGTTTAGTCATGCCCCTCTCATGCTGGTTATCGCAGACTCAATTGGCATGAGCAAGTCGGAAATAAAAACCATTCTAATACTCAATGTTGCACTGACAATACCATCGCGCATTATTATTGGTATGCTGGTTGATAAATTCGGACCAAAGCGTACATTCTCAACATTGCTTGCTTTAGCAAGCTTACCGTGTTTTCTGTTTGCTTTATCTAACACTTTCGAGCAGCTTGCGCTTGCCCGCTTTCTTCTCGGTTTTGTCGGCGCTGGTTTTGTCATCGGTATCCGCATGATTGGCGAATGGTTTCCGGCTAAACAAGTCGGTGTAGCTGAAGGTATCTACGGTGGCTGGGGGAATTTTGGGTCTGCTGCTGCGGCAATGACATTACCGTCACTGGCTTTGATTTTTGGCGGGGACAATGGCTGGCGTTATGCGATTGCCACAACAGGATGTATTGCGCTTGTCTATTCTGTGATTTATTTCTTTGCTGTCAGCGACACACCAAAAGGGTCGACATATTTCAAGCCAAAAAAAACAGGGGCAATGGAAGTAACCAGTGTAGGGGATATGATTTTGTATATTGTCATGACCATCCCATTATATGCTGCATTAACCTTGTTAACCTGGAAGCTGTCACCTGCCGGTGTTCATTTACTGCCAGAGTATGTCGCCGTCGGCATTTATTTTTGTATCTGGTTGCTGTTCTTATACAATGTTTTCAAAATTGTCAGTATCAATCGTGAACATCTTTCCAAACCTGTCCCTGAACTACATCAATACCGGTTTAAACAGGTAGCCATTCTGGATTTAGCGTATATGATCACTTTTGGTTCTGAGCTTGCTGTTGTGTCGATGTTACCGATCTTCTTTTATGAAACCTTTCATGAAACACAGGGAGTAACCATGGTGCAAGCTGGCATGCTGGCGGCCGGGTTCGCATTCATGAATCTGATTGCACGTCCTGGAGGGGGCTGGATCAGTGATCGGCTGGGTCGAAAGCTTTCGTTGACTATTTTTATCCTGGGGTTGTCAGCAGGCTATTACATCTTGTCGAGAATCACCCCTGAATGGCCTGTTTACCTTGCTGTTATGATGACAATGGTCTGCTCATTTTTTGTTCAGGCAGGGGAGGGGGCTGTTTTTGCGATGGTTCCGCTGATAAAACGTCGTATGACAGGGCAGATAGCGGGGATGGTTGGTGCTTACGGAAATGTTGGCGCTGTCATCTTGCTAACTGTATTGTCGTTTGTTACGCCAACACTCTTTTTTACTATGATCGCTGTGAGTGCCTTGTTTGTTGTCATTGTCGTACAGTTTATTGAAGAACCAAAAGGGCATATGGCAGAAATTCTGGAAGATGGAACTGTCGAAATGATCGAGCTCAGTTAACAGACAAGACCATGATGCTTTAGCTGAACCAGTTCTTGATGGTTGTACTTGCCCGTGATGACAAGCTGTTTTTCATCGGCAGAACTGTTGTTCCTCTGGCAAGTCCATTCTCAAACTCAAAAGCCAGATCCATTGCGTTGGTAAAACCTTTTTCCGGGTTGACTGCACGCCCCAGTAATACTTCCAGCCAAGAAGGCAAATCAGGACGATACTGACTTAAGGGTGTTGGTTTATCAAAGCGTGGGCGGGTAAACGGTTCAACTTCACCGTAAGGATAGTGTCCCTTGCTGAACATACGGTACACTGTAACACCCAGGGCGTAGAGGTCTGATTGTTCATTTCCACGACCACCTTGAAACAATTCCGGAGACATGTAACTCGGTGTCCCGGGGGCAGTACTTTCCAGTTCATCATTCAGTCCCGGTAATCGCGCTACGCCCAAATCCAGAAGTTTCAAGCCGCCTTGCTGGAGCAAAATGACATTGTCTGGCTTGATGTCGCGATGAATGACTCTTTCCTTGTGCAAGGCATAAACTGCTCTGCATAACATCAAGCTGATATCCACGCCCTGATCAAGGCTGATCGTGTTTTCTTTCAAATAGTGTTCCAGGGTTTCGCCCTGGTAATAAGGCATAATTGTATACAAGCGGGTTTGTCGACTTGTTTCCAATTCAACTTGTTCCGCAATCCAGGGATTATGTACGTGAGAAGTGATCCAGTTCTCACGGATAAATGCCTGACGGGAGATTGCTTCGGTATTCACATCTGGTTTGGGGAATTTGATAATGACTTCCCCATGTCGACCACTTTCGTCGATTGCCAGAAATAACGTTGTATACTTGCTTTCAGAGATTTTTTTTCTTAACCTGAAACCATCGATTGATTCGTTGACTTTGGGCAATGCCATGACTGTTAAATCACCTACCGCGGATTCAAGAAAAGATTTATCCGGTGGCGGTAGTTGTATGACATCGACAACAAGTGCGCTAACGTTGTCCTGACTGCCTGCATTTAAAGCTTCCTGCACAATGGCACAGGCATGATCATGAGGAGACTGGTTTTGGCTAAGCAGCTGTTGGATTCTTTGATTGGATACGGATGTATGTACACCATCGCAACATAACAGAAAACGATCATGAAGCTGTAAATTGTGCTGCGAATAGTCGATATGGAGTGTCTCGTCAATTCCCAGTGCGCGTGTCAATACGTGTTGTAAGTCAGGATGCTGATGCACGTGATCAGTGGTAAGAAGATGTAAGCGATTATTTCTAAGACGATAGATGCGGGTATCACCGAGATGCACAATATGCGCTTGACTGCCTAACAAAATCAACGCGCTAAACGTCGTCCCCATGCCTTTAAGAGCAGCATCCCGCTGGGACTGGGAATGGATCCAGCGATTAATTGACATCAATGCAATCTCTGCCATCCGGCTGACGCCCAAGGTCTCTTTTTGTGCATAATAGGCATCAATAAACTCACGCACTGCCAACTCTGCAGCGCATCGCCCGCCACGGGTACCGCCAATCCCATCAGCAATAATTGCAACGCTGCCGTATAAAGCACGCTCCTCTTCTTCGCCCTGGTAAAACGCAACAAAGTCTTCATTCACTTCTCTTTTTCCGACTTCAGTTGCATAGCCGATTTGTGTCGCTAACTGGTCTGACATAACGCATCATCCTGTATATTTCGAAACTCGTGTTTGCAATGCGGCTGGATTATATCCCGTATCTTTATCTGTACTAGCAAGCATTGTCGATTTTTTCTCATATCAGGAATTATTCCCATCGACGCCTGTGTAAACTCAGGCTTGACTCAGTTCGGTAATTTCAGATGACGATTTCAAGTTTCTTAAAAAGCGGCCACAAACACACCTTGCTTAGTGCCTTCCTGTATTCGGACATGAGCTTTATGGTCTGGGTTTTGATGGGTCCCCTGGTGGTTTATATTGCTGGAGATTTAGGTCTGTCTGAGTCTCAGCAATACACACTGGTCACAATTCCTTTGTTAACAGGGGTATTGTTTAGAATTCCAGTTGGAATATTGGTCGATCACTATACGCCAAAACGAATCGGTATTGTCGTCCAGATTACAGTGATTCTGGTATTGCTAATTGCCTTTTTAAGCAATGTCAGCTCGATCACTGGCATCTACTTCGTAGCGATGGCTTTAGGGCTGGCAGGAACCAGCATGGCTGTTGCTTTGCCTCTTTGTAGTCGCTGGTATCCTGATGAATACCAGGGCTTGGTGATGGGAATTGCAGGCGCTGCCAGTAGTGGTACTGTCTTTACCGCGGCACTTGCGCCAATGCTTGCAGAATCATTTGGATGGCGGGCGGTTTTCGGGTTTGCAACCCTGCCGTTAATCGCAACTGTCTTTTTCTTTTACGTAAAAGCCAAAGATAGTAACGAACAGCCTGAAAAAAAACCGCTTTCTGAATATCTACGGGTGATCAAAGAAATTGATGCCTGGTGGTTTATGCTCTTTTACAGCCTGAGTTTTGGTGGGGTAATCGCTTTATCCAGTGTGATGGTGTTGTATTTTTATCAGCAATACCAGCTTGATCCGGTAACAGCTGGTTATTACACCGCCGCTTGTATCCTTGCAGGGACTGCGTTGCGTCCACTTGGCGGATGGATGGCAGATAACTTTGGTGGAATTCGCTCCATGCAACGATTTTTCGCAGTCACAGCGGTATGCATGCTTGTGGTGAGCTTCTCGCCACCGAGCTGGATAGCAATTCTATTGTTAATTGTTGGCACTGCCGCGCTGGGTATGGCGAGTGGCGCAGTTTTTCAGTTAGTACCGTTACGATTTCGTCATTCTGTTGGCGCTGTGACCGGCATGATTGGCGCAGCCGGTGGTGTTGGCGGTTTCTTTCTGGCTTGGATACTTGGGCAGTCCAAGCAAGCAACAGATGGGTTTGCTATTGGCTTTATTATGTTTAGCGTTTTATCACTACTTAGTCTGTACGGTATTCATCGAGTAAAAACACGCTGGCGCACTACCTGGGGAGCAGGTGAAGTAACAAGAGCCCAGGTGTGAGATGTGTAAAACTTGTCATAACTCAATGATGACACACTAGCAACCGCATACAATGATTTGTTGCAACGATCATATATTATATCAATAAGTATTTCTGGGGGATTGGAGATTACCAATGAAGAATAAACATCGCTTGTCAGTTGACTTAAAACTTATCCTGTTGATTGTATTGGGGCTTCAATTTTACAGCACAGGTGTGTTCGCTGTGTGGGCGACGATTAAAGACCCGGAAACCGGAAAAATGATAACCATTAAAGCCGGTGAGACGCTGGAAGAGTACAAAGCAAGAAAACGAGCGACAAAAATCAGAACATCATCAGATGCTGAACATGAGTCAAAGGAAAAAAGCTGGGCTGATATTACCCCACATGAAAAATCAAAGCTGCTCAAACCTTTTAGAAACCTGAGCAAGGAAAGCGCGACCTGTGCCTCCTGTCATAAGAATGAACACCCTGGAATCTACCAGCAATGGGGGCGCTCCAAACATTTTGGTGCCAATGTCGGTTGTTATGAATGCCATAAAGCGGACAAGAATGATGCAGATGCAATTCGCCACAAAGATTTCTTTATCTCTGTCATTGTTTCACCGAAAGACTGTGGTGAATGTCACAATGTTGAAGAGAAGCAGTTTAGCTCTAGCCACCATGCCAAGGCAGCTGAGATTATTGGTTCACTTGATAATACCTTAGCTGAAGTTGTCGAGGGCAAGATGAGTTTTCATGGCAAGTCTCCAGTTGCAGTTGCAGGCTGCTGGCAATGCCATGGTACTGAAGTCAAAGTACTTCCCAATGGTGATCTGGATCCAACAACCTGGCCAAACACAGGAATCGGGCGAATCAACCCTGACGGTTCTCGTGGTGCTTGCAGCGCTTGCCATCAACGACACCAGTTTTCAGCTGCTCAGGCAAGACGCCCTGAAAACTGTGGTAAATGTCATTTAGGTCCCGATCATCCACAAAAAGAAATCTATGATGAATCCAAGCACGGTATCGGTTT
The DNA here is from genome assembly GCA_011322755.1 of Crenotrichaceae bacterium. Classification (GTDB taxonomy): domain Bacteria; phylum Pseudomonadota; class Gammaproteobacteria; order Methylococcales; family DRLZ01; genus DRLZ01. The sequence goes on along the minus strand of DRLZ01000092.1, from coordinate 1,822 downwards.
TTATGCCAACGTCGATAAAATGAACCTGGATTCAGCAAAATGGGTTGCCGGAGAAGATTATGACGCGGCACCGACATGTGCAACCTGCCATATGTCTGCAACCCGCAACCTGCCAATCACTCATGACGTGGGAGACCGTATTTCCTGGACATTGCGGCCGCCTATTTCTGAAAAAATTGATGCCCGGGATGCCAAGAAAGGACTTAAGGTTAAACCGTGGCAAGACAGACGTGATGACATGAAAGACGCTTGTCACAGCTGTCATGGCAAGAAAATGGTAAATCAGTTCTATGAGCAATTTGACAGTGTAGTGAATATGTACAACGAAAAGTATGCGATTCCTGCAACCAAGATGATGAAACTGTTACTTGCTGAAGGATTACGTACCGAGACACCGTTTGACGAGGAAGTCGAGTGGAGTTATTACTTTATGTGGCATCACGAAGGCAGACGCGCGCGCCATGGCGCATCAATGCAAGCACCGGATTATGTGCAATGGCATGGCATGTATGAAGTCGCGCATCGTTTCTACATGGAGTGGGTACCCAATATCAGGGAAATTATCGAAAAAGCCGAAAATAACGGCCAGCATTCGCAAGCTAAAAAGATCCAGGATTATCTTGATAATGAAATAATGACACTGGATGGTCATGCCTGGTTTGTGGGTAAAATGCCAAAAGAACTCGCGGAGCAGCGTAAAAAAGATCGTGAAGCATTTAACAATCGCTATCTACAAGAAATCAAGAAATAAGCTGATTCGAGAATACCCAACATGACAATGCGCCGCCTTGCTCTGGGTGGCGCAGCAACGTCAATATTGCTGTTGTTTTTTGCTGCAGCAATTATCCCGGCATATGCTGCGCCCAGCCAGATTGAACCGATTAAAGTCACTCCAAAAACAGACACTGACACCTGTCTTGATTGCCATGGTTATCAAGGATTTGCTGTGCCAACAGGTAAAACAGGTGAAACGCCAAGGCGTCAACTACACGTTCAGTCGAAAATTTTTAAAAAAAGTGTGCATGCCGATGTTAGGTGTGTCAATTGTCATGTGGATATCAAGCAAATGCCACATCGAACTGATGTGGAACGCACAATTGATTGTGTCTCCTGTCACGAAGAGTTGAGTGACAAAGACCGTGACGTAACCCAGGAGCAGGTCGATTTCACTAAGAATCTGACGCATGCAATGGCGGGTCTGCCATCAACAGTCAAAATCGTTAAAAAAGTAAAAGCAGATACTCAGGCACAACATTATCTTGCTTCAGTACACGCACAGTCCAGTAAAGACAATCCTGACCAGGTTAATGCAACCTGCTGGGATTGCCACGGTGCACATGATGTGTTTCCCATGGAAGGTTCAACCAGAGACAGTTACCGGATAAACAGCCCGGAAACCTGCGGGCGTTGCCACCAGGAGCAGTTAAACGAATACACCCAGTCTGTTCACGGTGCACCTGTTAAACGCTATGGTGCTCTGGAGCCGGCAGTGTGTAGTGATTGCCATACAGCACACAAGATTTCTGTTGTTAAAGATGATCCTGCAAAGCTGACAATTACTGAAAATTGCGGTAACTGTCATGAAGATTACTACGAATCATACCGTGACACCTATCATGGTCAAATTGTTAACCTGGGATACACACATACTGCAAAATGCCATGATTGCCATGCCCCACATGACACCCATAAAGCGGAAGACCCACAGTCCATGGTTCACCCTGATAACATCCTGAAAACCTGCAAGGAATGCCATGAAAACGCGACACAAGGATACTTAACCTTTCATCCGCATGGCACCACGGACGATCCTGAACGCTTT
>DRLZ01000091.1 GCA_011322755.1 Crenotrichaceae bacterium | reverse complement strand
TTTAAGTAACAATGAAAAAGTAAACCATGACGATGTTTCCTTTCGGGTAATAAGTCTTAAGGGGGATAAATGGAAAGAATACAGTGATGGTAAAAAAAAAGCGACAAAGGTAGCCGATACAAAAAACGTTCTATGGCCTGACGCATTGTCGCGTGCAAGAAAGAATAATGATATTTTATTATGTATGGATTCTGAAGGGTTCCCAGATAAGTGGGAAATTACCTTTTTTCCATGATTAGTTAGTACAACAAATTTTCAAATCAAAAAAAGTCAACATATCTCCTGAATTTGCGATCTAACAGAACAGAATACGTGTCAAAAAGGAGGTGAGCTTACCCTCCCTTTTGACTGCCGAAATTATTCAGTCGGATGGGAGAAGTTTCATTCAATAGAAATATCAGCCATGCAGATTTTCTATCCACCTGATTGCTTCATGATCGGACACTTTTCCGAGATAACGTTGAGTTGTGGACAAATCAGCATGCCTGAGAATTACTTTGCTGACAATTTCGATAGGAACACCTGATCGAGAGGCGTAGGTGGCTGCATGTCGACGCAGGTCGTGGGGACGGAGTTTAATGCCGACCATGTTGCCGATTTTGACAACTATTTTACGTGCACCGGCATAGGTTATGGGGAAGATTCGTTGATGAGACAGGATTCTCTTTTCTCGCACATAGTCCAAAAGTCGACTACTCAATTTCTTGGGGATAAACACAAGCTCCAGCTCACGACCACTTTTGGGTGTATGGAGTAAAAGTTTCTGCCCATCAATATCAGCTGGATGTAGACCAAGTACCTCGCTTATCCTCATGCCGCCTCGGGCCATCAGTTCCAGCATCAGGCGATTACGCACGTTTAACGTTCTAAAAATTGCCTCGTCAATGGTATCCTTATCGAAGATGGTCCAATGAGATGTTATTGGTTTGTGGAAAAGATTTTTCGCTGCGGGAGACAAACAGGGATTATGCAGTTTTGGCTGCAGTGTGTTAATAATCAGATTGAAAAACGCTGACAGCATCGTATACCTGCTCCGTTTAGTGTTTTGCTTTCTGCCAGCTGTAATATTGACAAGAAAAGCGATGATTTCTTCCGTTGTTATGGAATCAAGTTCTCTGTTCTGAAACAGGGCATCAAATTTTTTAAGTAGAAACGAATAATTTTCCAGAGTGTTGGGGCGGGAATTGAAACGGTGGTATTGAAGACAATACGAGATGGCAGCGGCTACTTTCATAGTTTCCTCCCATAAAGTGAAGTTAATTATCGAGGCTTGCTATCTATGTATTGTCTAAGAATTATCCAAAGAATGCGAAATTATCTTCTGGAGAAGAGTTATGCCGACGTGCTGGATTATTGCCGGGCCAAACGGTGCAGGGAAAACCACTTTTGCCTTGGAGTATCTGCCTCGGGTAGCAGGTTGTCGAAACTTCATCAATGCAGATCTCATTGCTGCGGGTCTTTCTCCATTGGAACCTGGGCGAGAACTGGTAGCCGCAAGTCGCCTCCTACTCGGTGAGATTGAACAGCGTATTGATCGAAAGGAAAATTTTTCCTTTGAAACAACGCTTGCAGGACGAGGATATTTGCGCCTGATCAAGCGACTGCAGGATGAAGACTGGCAAGTAGAGTTGATCTATCTCGCCTTACCGGATGTGGAAATGTCACGTTTGCGGGTTGCAGAACGAGTAAGCCATGGCGGGCATGATGTTCCGGACAGGGCTCTTGCCAGACGATTTCCCAGGAGCCTGAACAATTTACTCACGGATTACGGCGCGGCCGTTGACAGAACCCGCTGCTATATGAATAGCGGCGACAATCCGATTTTTATATTTGAACAGAAAGGAAGTGATCGTATTATTTTTGATCAAGCCCTGTACAAACAGCTTGTAGTGGAGGCAGCATTATGAAATCACCATCTCCTGAAAGTCTGAAGATACTTGAAGCTCTCCGGCTTGCAGTGAACAAGGCACTGGACAGAAAAAAGCGTTTAGGGCAGTATGCGGTAGTTTGGAAAGACGGTAAACCGGTCATGTTGGGCAAGGAGCTTGAGTCGAAAAAACCAGCACAGACAGCTGAGAATTAAGAAGGCACAATATCGTCCAAATAATCGCTGACGAATGGTCAACATATCTCCTGATGTTCATAACTGTTGTCGTCCTGTTTATTTCACCGGACTTTGTCCACATTAAAATACGGTGGTTTGTTACAAGTTGCTGGTTTAATACACCGAAATGAAGGCTTCGCCTTGTGTACATGATTGGGGCTTTGCCCCAACCCCCAAGGTTTTCCAAGACATAAAGAGAGCCGTGAATATTTCCCAGTGAGATGCCTGTGCCTCATTCTTTCACCATATCTAATGATCCACCGGTTGGATAAACAGACCAAAACATGCCGGTATTTTGCTAAATAAAGTGACCGACAACACGGGTCATTTACCAGTTTTCATCGATATGTTAAGAAAGGAATTGCTGGGTTTCGTACCTCAACCCAGCCTACAGCCTTCCTGTTCCCTATGAAATGAAAAGCGAGAGACAACAGGGTGTTTCAGCCGGGAATCAGGGTTCCGGTTCTGGGGATGAGTTCTTTGAAGAATTCTATGGCGGGGTATTTTGATGAATAGCAGACCTGCTTGC
>DRLZ01000090.1 GCA_011322755.1 Crenotrichaceae bacterium | reverse complement strand
GTGTACAAACATACAGAGCTGGAAAACGGCGTGACAGCAGGCACCAGTTTTAATAACGACGCGCTGGAAGGTCGGCTTGAGCTCATCCATGATGTTCTGGCCTTGTTTAACCACGGCAGCATTGGTTTTCAGGGGCTGCACAGCGATTTCCGAGCCAGCGGGGAAGAAGCGTTTATTCCAAAATCAACAATTGTTTCATTTAGTTTTTTTGCTCTAGAGGATATCACCTTCAAGTCACTGACATTTGAATTTGGTTTGCGCATTGAGCACCAGATCATCAATGCCGAGTCTCATTCAAGCGTCTCACATACGCCGGTGAATGCGTCCATCTCAGCGCTCTGGCAAGTGAATGAGCGTTCTTCGATCAATGTATCGTTAACCCGAGCTCAACGGGCGCCAGATGTTCAGGAGTTATTCTCGGACGGCGCTCATTTTGCGATCCAGAGTTTTGAGCGCGGCGATCCTGATTTAACAGAAGAAACCACTTACAGTCTTGAATTAAATTTCAAAACAGACGTTCAATGGGTCAATGCAGAACTGAATCTGTTTCATAGCTGGAATAAGGATTATATCGCGGCGTTGAATACCGGAGATTTCTTTAATCTGGACAGTCAGCAATTTGTCGCAGGTTGTACAAGCAGCGAAAACTGCCTGCCGGTTTTGCAAACCAGCCAGATAAACGCGCGTTTTTATGGTTTTGAATCTGAATTGACTGTACCAGTCTGGACTCATGATGACTCAACGCTGGATTTTAAAGTATTCGCTGATTTTGTACGCGGACAGTTTAATCATGCTGATGTGCCACGGATGCCATCATTGCGCTATGGCGCTCAAATCGATTATCAATTGTTCAGTGATATACGCGGAAATATCCGACTGACTCGGGGTGAAGCTCAAAACAAACCAGGCGACAATGAAACCAAAACCGGAAGCTACCTGTTATTGAACACCAGTTTTAACTACAAGCCTGAGTTGGGAAAATATGTTGATGTGTCCGTGTTTGCGAAAGGTAACAATCTGCTGAATCAGACCATTCGCAATTCCACCTCTTTTCTAGGAAACTTTGCCCCTGAACCGGGTCGTGGCGTGGAGATAGGTGTTCGTATCCAGTTTTAAACGCTACAATGGTAGCTATTATGGCGAACAAGATTACAATCAAGCCAGTTGATTCAGAACAGATGATGCGCCGGCATAACCATTCCGACTGCCTGAAACATGTCTTGCAAGCCGCTGAATCCATCTGCCTGGCCCGCAATATTCGCTTAACCCAGGCCCGAAAACGTGTACTGGAACTGATTTGCGCCAGTCATCAGGCAATTGGCGCCTATCAGTTGCTCGACCAATTGAAACAGCAAGACAACAAAGCCAAGCCGGCAACTATCTACAGAGCGCTGGATTTTCTGATGGATGCCGGCCTGGTGCATAAAGTTGAATCCCTGAATGCCTATATTGGCTGTTTGAGCGCCGATCAGAATCATCATTCAGCGATCCTGATTTGTGACCACTGTCATAACGCTTACGAAATGGACGCGCGGCACTGTTATGATGCGTTGCATGACAACAGCAAGTCATTCGGTTTCAAGCCGTCTCAAGTCATTATTGAAATGCACGGCATATGTAAGGAATGTTCCAGCCGCATGGGGATAATAAATCAATCTGTGGATGAGGACTGTTTTTGATCACCATGACCAGAGCAATCAATAACAGAAACCAGCCAAACAGTTTTTTCATTTTCTTTTTATCCAGCGACAGTGCTTTTCTGGCGCCAATTTGACCGCCGATAAAAACCGCGACTCCAAGCAGTAACGAGGTTTTCCAGTCCCAGTGACCGGCGGCAAGATGACCGGCAAAACCACCGGAAGCTGTCAATCCGACCATTAAAGCGCTGGATCCTACAGCGATATCCATTGGAATACCTAACAAGAGAACCATCAGCGGTACTTTTAGAATACCGCCGCCGACACCGATTAATCCACTACTAAGTCCGGCAACAAAAGACACTGGCAATGCCAGCAATAAATTAACAGTATAATGTCGCCCGTCAAATCGCCGATGCCAGTCAAACCAGCGCTGGTTGGTCGGGACTGATTCCGGGCTGTGTTTAAAGTCATGAATCATGAAGATTGCTGAAAAAGCAACAATACCAGAAAATACCCAGGTTAAGGTTTGAGCGCTAAATCCCCCTGAAACCAAACCACCGATGAAACCACCGAGCGTCGTAACTGTCTCCAGTACGATTGCCAGTGACCAGTCTACTTTTTTAGCCTTGCGAAAAACCAGGGTAGACGATAGTGAAGCAACCATAATCAGAAACAGACTGGTGGTGGCTGCAACATGGAAATCAATGCCAAACAAGACCTGGACTGGCGTATACAAGGTACCGCCACCTTGACCCAGCATTGAGAAAACTACAGCAACCAAAAATAGAATTCCAGCCAACAGAGCGTCAGAATAGCCCATGAGATCGTCCAGGTAGGGTTATCGTTACGGAATAAGTTGTCATATCCATCGACAGGAGGGGTTTGATGAGGCGGGTCAGGCTTTTACCTGTTGAGTTTGTTCGATAAACAGCCTGGCTTTATCACCACGCAAGGTATCAGCCATACCGATTAATCCATCGACAAGATATTTGGCCTGATAACCATTGAGGGTCAGAAACAATCGACCAAGAATAGCCCTGTCTTTATGTGGACAGGCGGTAACCACGATTTTATCTTTGTCAATTTCATCCAGACGATCAGGTAACTCATTCAGTGGGATGTTGTGGGCAATACCCATGTGCCAAGCCGCAAATTCTTCCTTGAAACGAATATCAATGAGTTGTGCTTCTCCTTCTTGCAGTAATGACACCAGTTCTTCGCTGGTGATTTTCATTGCTTTTCTTTCGGCATAATCAAAATTGGATAAATAATTCTTCATAGAAATGCTCCTGTTGGTTTCTTTGATCCCAGGGACTTGTTCAACCTTTCCTTCATGAGTTTAAAGAAACGGTGTTGAACTTCAGATTTTCCAGTCTGGAATGACCATCTGATTGTTTCCACTCATTTATCATTTTTTGCTCAATCGATATGAAATCATAGCCGGAATGCGTTCGGATCAAGCCTTTGTTCAGCATCATCGCACCAATGACAATCAGGAT
>DRLZ01000089.1 GCA_011322755.1 Crenotrichaceae bacterium | reverse complement strand
CTTTCCACGTTGACTACGCTTGGACGCGTTATTTCGTCCATTCTGAATCGGTTCGGCTTTTATCGCTGGGTTGACTTCAAAGCCATCAACAGCAATCAGTGGAATCTTGCGATTCAACAATCGCTCAATACTTTTTAATAACCGATGTTCATCGACGCAGACCAATGATACTGCATGGCCTTCTGTACCCGCGCGACCTGTACGACCAATACGATGCACATAATCTTCCGCTACGTTTGGTAATTCAAAGTTGATCACGTGGGGAAGTTGATCAATATCCAGACCGCGTGCAGCAATATCTGTTGCCACTAGGACCCTGACTTTGCCAGTTTTGAAGCCTGCCAGTGCTTTGGTGCGAGCTGCCTGACTTTTATTGCCGTGGATGGCTGCTGAGATCAAACCATCTTTCTCCAGTTGTTGGGAGAGTCTGTTTGCGCCATGTTTGGTGCGGGTAAAGACAAGGACTTGTCGCCAGTTATTACTGGAAATCAAGTGCGAGGCTAATTCACGTTTACGGGTTCGGTCAACAAAATGAACGACCTGTGAAACCGTGTCTGCTGCGGCGTTACGTCGCGCGACTTCTATTTCAACAGGCGAGTTCAGAATTGAGTTTGCCAACTGTTTTATTTCTTTGGAAAATGTTGCCGAAAATAAAAGATTCTGTCTTTTTGCAGGCACCAGCTTGAGTATTTTGCGGATATCCCGGATGAAACCCATATCAAGCATGCGATCAGCTTCATCCAGTACCAGTATTTCAACATCAGCCAGGTTTAGAGTGCCTTGCTGAATGTGATCCAGCAAACGTCCAGGAGTAGCAACAAGAACATCAACGCCTTTGCGTAGTTTGCTGATTTGAGGATTAATATTGACTCCACCAAAAATAACAGTTGATTTCAGAGGCAAATGTTTTCCATATGTCGCAATACTTTCAGCCACTTGAGCGGCTAGTTCACGGGTCGGGGTTAGCACCAAAGCCCGGACAGGGCGTTTTGCTTTTGGAGTCGGTTTTTGATTCAGTAATTGTAATAATGGCAAAGTGAAACCAGCTGTTTTCCCGGTTCCTGTCTGGGCTCCTGCGAGAATATCGCGGCCTTCCAGAATAACAGGGATAGACTGACTTTGAACGGGGGTTGGCTCCGTGTAGCCTTGCTCGGCAACAGCGCGAAGTAGTTCGGCAGATAAGCCGAGAGTGTTAAATGACATATGTAAGTTGATACTCCTGAAATAATGTGGTCAGCTGGAATGCAAACTGGTGTTGTTTAATTTTAGAATGAGTAACTGGGGAAAAACTCCCGGATCGTTTTTTTTCATTCGCGATAGTGGTTAATAATGCCGCTTAAGGCAAATCGTACTGATTGCATGCGGATTGAATTTCTTGATCCTGAAAAATGTTGATATTCAGTGTGTGTGTGCTGCCCTTCATGGTCTGAAAACCTCCACCCAAACCATACGCTGCCAACTGGTTTTGCGTCAGAGCCGCCGCCTGGGCCGGCAATACCTGTAATGGATACTGCTGCATTTGCGTGGCAGTTTACAAGTGCTTGCTCTGCCATCATTGCTGCAATCTGCTGACTCACTGCGCCATGCTTCAATAAATCCTGCGTAGAAATATTCAGCATCTGGTGTTTGGATAGATTGCTGTAAGTCACAAAGCCACGATCAAACCACTCTGAGCTGCCTGCTATTTCGGTAATCAGCGCTGAGACCAGCCCGCCAGTGCAGGATTCAGCTGTTACGACCTTATGCTGACGAGCAAGCATAAGTTTGCCAACTGCTGCCGCAAGCTGCAGATCATCTTTATTAAAATTCATTTATGCGGACGCGAAAAATGAGCATTAAGTCGAGAAACTTTCAATATCTCAATAAAAAACCATACAGAAGAGAAAAAGGCTAAAGCAAGTGGGTTGTTACTTTGCCGCCGTACTCATTTGAGCAGGGTCTGATGTCAGCTTAGGGTAGGCATAAGACACTAAACGACATACTGAATTTGTGACTGGGTTATCGCGTACAAACATACAGAGCTGAGGAGTGTAACATGTTTTAACACAACAATGCAAAAATAATTTCAAATAGTCTCTATAATAAGAATATCGTGTAAATTAAGTTGTTTTGTTTAGTTTACGTTCATATTTAATGGGTTAGGATATAATCCTAACAAAAGACTTTAAAAGTTACGAGCATGCAACATCCAGTCCAGGCACACATCAATACATTTGAAGTATTTGCTATTTTTGTATTAGTTATTATGGCAATGACTGCAGCCTTCCTCGCCTTTACAGTGATACTGTAGCAAGAGTATTTTTAGTACTGCTGTAAAGGCCACTTTTTTTATGCCTTTTGCGTTCGTGTGCAGAAGCAACTTCTGTCTACACATCAATTCGTCTAGAGCAATTAATATTGGTTTATTTTTTCTAATATTTCAGACAGTTTCATTTGCTCAATAATGAATGCCGCCGTGATTATCATACAATAACTTTTTGGTCTGGTTAATCCGTTTGCCTTTCTAACCTGGTTCGGTGTTTATTGAGCCAGTCTCCGATGTGCTCGTAACACGATAGCAGTACAGGTATAAAAAACAACACAAGAATGGTTCCAAACGCAAGTCCGAAAGCGATTGATGCGGCCATTGGTATCAGGAATTTTGCCTGGATTGATGTTTCAAATAATAACGGAGTTAATCCTGCAATTGTTGTCAGGGAAGTCAACAGGACGGCACGTAAGCGTCGGCATGCGGCTTCTTCCAACGCCTCGTTGATTGCCATGCCTGTCGAGCGAAGCTCTTGATAGCAGGTCGCCAGAATGATTGAATCATTGACGATAATACCGGATAAACCAAACAATCCAAACATGGATAAAATGGTCATGTCGATGCCGAGTAGCCAATGCCCGAATAATGCTCCAATCAGACCAAACGGAATTGCAGTCATGACGACTAATGGCCATCCATAGGATGAAAATACAGCGGCGAGGACCAGATAGATCAAGGTTAGACCAACCACAGCACCGTACTTCATATCAGTCATGGTTTGTGATTCTTCTGCCGAGCGTCCTGAAAAGGCAGCGGTAATGCCGTACTTTTTAGCTAATTCCGGCAATATTTCAGTCTCGGCTGTTAGCAATGCTTGTTCAACTGTGTTTTGTCCACGGTCAACATCTGATGTTACTTCAACAGCGAGTGTTCCTTCAGCATGACGTAATACCTCAAACCCCTGTTGTGCATGCCATTCGGCAACTGATTGCAGCGGTATTGTTGTTCCATTTTGCAAGGTGATGTTCAGGGATTGCAAGGTCGCCATGTGCTCGCGCTCTGAAGCAGGCAGCATAACCCGTACTTCCACTTCATCCGGACCATCTTGAAAGCGCTGTACGATAACGCCGTCAAAAGCAGTATGTAATTGCTGTCCCAGTTGCTGATCGGTTAGCCCCAGTTGTTGCCCGAGCGGAGTTAGGTTAAATACCCATTGTTCGCGACCAAACGGGGTATTATCATCAATGTTTATCACCCCATTCACTGTTTTTAACTGGTTAGCCAGATCCTGGGCTGCCTGCTTGAGTACTGGTGCATTGGCACCAGTTAATCGAATCGAGACTTCTTTTCCCGGTGGGCCAACCAGTTTTTGACGAATTGTAAAGGTATCGAGGCCGGGTGGAATAATAACGCGCTGGTGCCATGTATTAATGAAGTCCATGTTTGCTACGCCACGATCGTCAGGGTCTGTGACCTCAACAACCATGGAACCGATATGATCACCGCTGTCATTCAAGTCATTTTCTTCGCCTGATGTTATGCCGTGGCGGGTGATTGCATGAACGACAATTGAATCATCACTAAGTTGACGATCTGTTTCCTGCATGACCTGGTACACGTGCAGCATAAAGCGATCGACTTCGGTTGATGGGATGCCAGGTAAAAATTTTGCATTCACATAAATTACAGTGCCGTCAGGGCTGGGAAAAAAGTTGAACGGAACACGGCCGCTTGCCAGTACACCAATACTAAAAATAAACAGTGCGATAATCAAGCTGATTGTTGCTTCCCGGTAACGCAATGCCAAACCGATCACAGGTCGAAAATAGTAGTCCTTAAAGTGATGAAAATGATCGCCCAGGTTGGCACTGATTTGCCCATGTTTTTGCATATTGCTGAATGAAGCACGCAAATGCGAAGGCAACACAAAGATGCTTTCTACCAGCGATGCAAAGACTACAGCAATCATTACCAGCGGTAGCGCAAACAGTATTTTTCCGGTTGGTCCGCCAATTGACATGAGCGGGAAAAAAGCACCAATCGTCGTTAGTGCTGAAGCAAGTACAGGCGCAAACATGCGTGTTGCGCCGCGTTGTGCGGCTTGCTGCGGTGTCGCGCCATTGTGAAACTGGGTGAGCGCTTCTTCACCAACCACAATTGCATCATCAACAATCACCCCAAGTGCCATAATCAATGCAAACAGGCTGAGCATGTCAATCGTGCCGCCAACCAGATAATGCACCAGCAGGGTAGCAAGGAATGATACAGGGATGCCAAATGCCACCCAGAATGCCACTCTGGGCGCAAGAAAGAGATAGAGTATGATGACCAGTAGCAATAAGCCGCTAGCGCCGTTTTTCAGAAGCAGCTGGATACGTTCGATAATGTATTGATATTGTTTATCAAATGCTTGCAGTTCAATGCCAGCGGGCAGCTGTTGTTGTTTTTCCGCCAGCCATTGTTCAACGATATCGGCTGCTTCCAGGGCGTCGCCATCTGGAGATCGCCGAATCACCATCTCAACCGCTGGTTTGTCTGCGACTGTTAGGGTAACACCGTCTTGCTTGGGTCTACGCTCTATGTTGGCAATACTGCCTAATTGAATTCTGGTATTTGTGCCTGCGTTGATTGCCAGACGTGAAAACGCAGACTCATTTTTACGCTGGTTCAAGGTTCGCAGTTGTCGGGAGTTTTCACGTTCTCCAAGGCTTCCAGATGGAATATCGCGACTCAGTTCAGCAATCTGGCTTGCGATCTGGGCCTGACTCATGTTGAGTTCTGAGAGTTGCCGGGTGCTGATTTCGATTGCCAGTTCTTCTTCAGGTAATCCGGAGATCTGGATATTGGCAATCCCACGATCGAGTAATTCGCGTTCGTACTGGTTCGCCAACTGGCGAAATTCCGCACTACTTGCATCGCCAGTTAATAACAAGCGCACCACTGGTTCATACGCGATGATATTCACGACTTCAGGTTCTTCGGCATCCTCCGGTAAATTACGAAACTCATCGACACGTTGTTTCACCTGATTGAGTGCGACAACAATATCCGAGCCTTCCTTGAATTCCAGAAAAATACTGGAAACGCCTTCTGCTGAAGTTGAATCCATTTTTCGTAAGCCATCAACCGTTCTTAATGATTGTTCCAGCGGTATGGTGATGCTGGTTTCGACATCCTCAGCACTGGCATCTTGCCAGACTGTAGAGACACGAATAAAATCCAGATCGAAACGTGGAAAGAACTGTATATTGAGTTTTCCCAGTGCAATAAAACCACCGATAATCATTGCCAGCATGAGTAAATTACCGGCAACCTTGTGGTCAGAAAACCATGCGATTAAACGATAGCGTTCATTCATGGCTGTGTTGTCTGGGGGTCGACACCAAGCCCATTGATCGCATTTGGCAAATGCGTGGTAACCAATACATCGCCATCAGACAATGCGCTGCTTTTGACCAGAGCCCAGATTTCTCCATTCTCCATTGGTACATCACCCAGTCTGGTTAACTCAATTCGATGTAGTTTACCATCAACAACCTTATAGGCTTGATTAACTCCGTAGAGAGCCTCATAAGGAATCACCAGGCTGTCGGGATGAGCAGGTAAGTCGAGATAAATGGTCAGTGCCATTCCTGTGCGTAATTGTTGTGCATGTTCTTTGGCAACCAGCAGTGCATCAATCCCATGTGTGTCAGCCTCACCAGCCAGCCTGTTTAAAATGAGTTCGATGTCACTGCGATCAACACGAGCATG
>DRLZ01000088.1 GCA_011322755.1 Crenotrichaceae bacterium | reverse complement strand
GAGCGTCGTATTGCCGGGTTCAAGCTGTATGGCAAAACGGGCATTGCTTTCGGTGTATTCGTGCGCACAATAGATTTGTGTTTGATCAGGTAATTGGCGGATTTTTTTTAATGAATGCCACATTTGTTCTGGTGTTCCTTCAAACAGCCTGCCACAGCCGAGAGAAAACAATGTATCGCCGCAGAACAGTATCGCATCGTCTTTAAACCAGTAAGCAATATGTGCAGAGGTATGTCCGGGCACTTCCAAAACTTCGAACTGGTGTTGACCAATCGACAAAGAATCCCCTTCAACAACCATCTTGTCAATACCGGGAATGCGTTGTTGATCTTTTTGTGCGCCGATGATGGTACACTCGGTTTTGTGTTTAAGCTCAAGATTAGCACCCACGTGGTCGCTGTGATGGTGTGTATTGAGGATAAAATCGAGGTGCCAGTTACGTTCTTTCAGCAAGACTAGAACAGGCGATGCAGTGGCTGGATCTACGACTGCAGTCACATTGTCAGCAGTACAATGGATCATGAAGATGTAATTATCCTGTAAAACAGGGAGTTGGCTAATTTCTAGCATAATGACCAGTAGTATTTAGGATGGTTTTAGATGTCATATTACTGTAACTAACGTCTTGTTACCTACAAGGGAGAATCTAAAAACTTATTGTTGTGCTACCCGACTACTGCATTTGCATGAGAGTCGTTGTCAAAAAAATCATATATTCCAGATACACAGCGATTTCTGCGTTCAATTTATGCACGGGTTACTCACGACTGATTTTTTATCCTGCAGAGATCTTTGTTTTATGTTAAGAGGGTAAACTTGATAGAGGATGAAGTAAATGTCGATGGTGTCTTCATGCGTGGATTGAAGCATTCTAGGTTTCAGTTGATGCGTGACATTTTGTAACACAAGGAAGGCATGCGCTAAAAGTAAATTAGTGCTAAACTGCGTTTTGGCGTACAGCTTGCTAGGAATCAGAAATCATATGCTTACATGAGGTTCTTAAAGTATACGTATTTACTGATCGCTGAGTTTTGATCACGAAATGGATCGATATCTCGTTCGCTTTGTATCAAGTCTTATGCTGTTTATACCTGAACCAGGGTTATTCGGAAAGTAAATTATGTTAAGGATCAATAACGATTAACGATTGTTCTCATTGTATTTTTCAAAAGGGTTCATTTACCGACACCATCCCAGATTAAAGCTGTTTGTCGCACGACGCTAACAAGACACGAAAGTTATTGGAACATTTCTAACATTCCTGGAACTATGATATTGACATCTAGCGTAGTTGAAAGTCTCTATTGACAGATTTTGCAAAGGGATAAGTGGAAATTTTGGCTGATATTGTGATTAAATTACACGTAGAGGGATATAATGGTTTTTCATGAAAAACCTCTAAAACTGTAACACTGTTTAACTGATATGTTTCTTGAACTATTAACTTAATTCAGTGAAAATAGAAACGCACAATATGATTTGTAGATAAAAATGAAGTTGGCGGCAGGCCGGTTCATTTGGCTTGCATTACTTATTTTTTTAAGTTGGAAGATAATCATGAAAAATAAAATAGTATTAGTTAGTACATCAATTATGATGTTGTTAGTAGGGGGATGCTCAACTGTATTTAAGCATGATGCAGACGCTGTAGAGTCATCAGCGAATAAAGCTGTATCGACAGGGCAAGCAACAGCTGAGGACCATGTTCACTCAGCAATGTCTCTCAAGCAGCTGGAAGCAGAAAATGCAAGACTTGCCCGAGAAAATGCTGAGCTATCAAGAGAAAGTCAAGCAGCCAGAGCATCAACTGGTTCTGGTGATGGAGACTTGCTTCCTCCAAATGCAAAACCAGGTGAGTGTTATGCACGCGTATTAACACCTGCAAAGTATTCAACAAAAACAGAACGGGTTGAGAAGAAACCTGCGAGTTTCCGTCTGCAGGTCATACCTCCAAAATACACGTGGGTTGAAGAAAAAGTACTGGTAAAAGAGCCTGGTGAAAAGCTTAATGTTGTACCGGCAACTTATCGTTGGGAAGATACCAAAATACTGGTTAAAGAAGCTTCAGAGAAAATAGTCACGGTTCCTGCCAAGTACAAGACTGTTAGTGAGAAAATACTGGTGAAGCCAGCGTATTCAACATGGAAGAAGGGCAAAGGTCCGATTCAGAAGGTCGATAACGCGACTGGTGAAATCATGTGCCTGGTTGAAGTGCCTGCTGAATACAAAACTGTTGTCAGGGAAGTCCTGGTAACGCCACCGACAACCAAAAAAGTACAGATTCCTGCTGAGTATAAAATCGTAAAAAAACGTGTTTTAGCTGAACCAGAGAAAGTAGTTAAGGTTGCTATTCCAGCAGAGTACAGAACTGTTAAAGTCAAGAAAGTTCTTGAGCCAGCAAAAGAGAAACGTATTGACGTTCCAGCAGTGTTCGCAACAGTTAAAAAGCGCACCAAGGTTTCAGATAGCTCTTTGGAATGGAAACCCATTCTTTGTGAAACCAATACCACACCAAATGTGATTCGCAGAATTCAGCAAGCACTGCGAAAAGCTGGTTTTAATCCAGGTGATTCCGATGGAAAGATCGGTTCACAAACAATGAGTGCATTATCTGCTTATCAGAAGAGAAAAGGTCTGGCATCAGGGCAGATCACCATGGAAACTTTAAAAGCTCTTGGCGTTAGCTATTAACCTCTAGTTTTCAGACAACGCTGGAGTTGCATGTCAATTGATTTTACACTGGATAAATTGACATAAAGACAAGCAGTGATTAATTGCAGTTGCTCTTCTCAACCATTTGGTTGTCGTCAGGTGAAACTGCAGTTGGTCGCTGTTGTTTTTTTATGCTTCTTGATTATTGTTATGAGTTGCTAAGTGGTTACTGTAGCAACTGAATCTGTTTATCGATCAATTTTTATGTAATGCAATCTGCATGGCTGCCCTGGCTTGATAAAAAGCAGCCTGACCGTTGTGCATCGAATTTGGTGAGACAGGGATAAGGTTCGATATTGTGACAGTGCGACAGGTACTGTTATCGACTGCTTTTGCGCATGGCAATGCGTTTAATATCGAGCGGTTACGATTAAATAAAGCGATTCGCAACAGCCTTTCTTCTGCGCCAACACCAGCGCTACCAGACCAGTCCTTGATGCCACCGTCAAAACACAGCGTATTGGCAACTCGAATTGGTTGAAACAAGAATGGCACAGTGCATGATGCATACACGCATTCAGCCAGATTACCCGCTGTAAACACATGTGTTTTCCTGCGAAACAAATCAAATGTCGAGACCGCAATTGGAACGTTGCATTGCTCTAATGTTGTGCACGCAGCCATTTCGATGATGGTATTACGAAACCGTTCACCTTTGAGTAAACCAAGACCAGGTGACGGATCCCAAAAGCTGTCGCGAGTTAAGGTAAATAACAATGATGACAGCGTACTGCTGGAATTGCCGGATGCCCACATTGAGCCAGCCAGCGCTCCGGCACTGGCGCCACTTAGTTTGGCCGGGAGTAGTTGGTGATCCTCAAGCACTGACAATATACCGATATGTGCAAAGAATCCAAAATAACAGGATGATAAAGCGATTGTGTAAGGTGCAGATTGCAGCCAGTCTTTGAGTGTTTCGTTACATGATTGATAACGACTGACTGGTTTTTCGGTAGCAGTCATGGTAATTCACTATCTCAGATTATGAATTACCCCGAGCTTGGCAAGCGGCCAGAGTACGAGCCAATATGGCAAATCCGGACCAGGACGATGTGCTTTGGCTGGGTGTATGTGATGATCCTTGTGATCATGTTCACCCAGCAAAATAGCAGATAACTGCCAGTATTTTCGCGCTGTACAACCTTTTTCATCCGGTGGGCCGCCATGTGACATGCAATTAAAAAACAAGGTGCCAATTGGTGATAAAGCAGCGGGTAATAATGAAATAAACGTTGCAAATGCTAGCGAGCCAGAGAATAGCCAGAACAAGCCAAATTCCAGCCAAGGAACCACGAAACACCAATCATCGAGAAACCGGACTTCAGGAAGTCGCAACTTGATTTTTCGCAGCGCATGTTTCGGATCATAACCCCAGCCCAGCCATGCATAGAGGATGGAATGAGTCACTGGAGAATGAGGGTCGAGTTCGTCATCGCAGTGAACATGATGGAAGCGATGGGTTCCAGCCCACCATGACATGGCACCCTGATTGGAAGCACAACATGAGTAGGCGATTAAAAATTCAAGCCAGCGCGGCGCTTTGAATGCGTGGTGTGAATAATAGCGGTGAAAGCCAATTGTCATGCCCAAGGCGGAATGTCTGGCAATCTGCAAGATTACCAGTGCCCAAGGCCAGATTTGAGTTGCAAGCGCCCAGCTCGCGTCCCAGTCCAGATAAAAAAACAGCGCAGAAAATGGCACAAGCGCATAGCACGCAAATACGCGACTTAAAACCCAGGATAACATGTCGGCAAAAAATCCAGTAATCAGTTAACTCTATGACTGTTATTATATACTTTATCTGGTGGAAATTTTGTTATTGATGAACTGATTTTGTTAATGGACAGTGTCACTGTCAAATCGGTGTCAATCAATTCAACTGTTATGCCCATTATCAGCATTTTTATCAATTCGGACTTGTATATTCTATGCGTATTGTTCTTGCACAAAACAACTTTCTGGTTGGCGACATAACAGGAAATACGGAAAAAATCATTCACTCAGCCCGACAAGCGCACGATCAATTAGAAGCAACAGCAATTGTTTTTCCTGAACTTGCATTGACAGGCTATCCCCCCGAGGACTTGTTGCTGCGTGAAGATTTTATCGCTTCAGCAGCAAAAGCACTCACACACTTGATGCAATCGATCGACGATATCCATGTGATTATCGGCTATCCGGAATTTGATAAGGGACTGCTGTTTAACTCGGCGGCTGTGATTTATAACGGTGAGATTGTTGCTTCATATCGAAAGCATCAATTACCAAATTATGGTGTTTTTGATGAGAAGCGTTATTTTTCAGCCGATAACCAGAGTTGTGTTTTTGACATGCAAGGAATTCCGGTTGGTTTGTGTATTTGTGAGGATGCCTGGGTTGATGGTGTTGTTGAATCATCCGCACAGCAAGGTGCACGATTAATGCTTAATCTCAATGCATCGCCCTACCATATGGCAAAAGTTGAGCGACGTGAGACAGCTGTGCGTGAGCGTGTGCTGGCATCAGGAATACCCATGCTTTATGTTAATCTCATCGGCGGCCAGGATGAACTGGTTTTTGATGGCGCCTCATTTGCGATGGATGCAACTGGAAATGTGGTTGCCCGTGCGAGTGAATTCGAAGAAACCCTGTTGTCAATCGATGTTCAATACGATGCTGACTGTGTTGTGCTCGGTCAATCTACTTGTGTCCCTTTATATGATGATGTTGCCGGTGTCTATCAAGCTCTGGTGCTTGGCATTAAAGATTATGTGAGCAAGAATGGCTTTAAAGGTGTGGTGTTGGGTTTATCCGGTGGAATCGATTCAGCATTAACGCTTGCGCTTGCCACAGACGCCCTGGGTGCAGACAATATTGAAGCGGTGATGATGCCCTACCATTATACTTCTGACATGAGTGTGACAGACGCTGCAAAACAGGCAGAAATGCTTGGCATCCACTACCATGTAATCTCAATAGAAACGGCTGTTACTGCGTTTCAGAATCTCTTGCAAGATCGCTTTACAGGATTCGAACGTGATACGACGGAAGAGAATCTGCAGGCGCGCAGCAGGGGCGTGATTCTCATGGCTATTTCCAATAAAACCGGGAAATTGTTGCTGACAACCGGTAATAAAAGTGAAATGAGTGTTGGCTATGCAACACTTTATGGTGATATGGCAGGTGGGTTTGCACCGTTGAAAGATGTGCCGAAATTACTGGTCTTTCAACTCGCTGAATATCGTAACAACCTATCGGCCGCGATACCTCAACGCGTCATTGACCGTCCGCCCAGCGCTGAACTGGCGCCTGACCAGAAAGACTCTGATAGCTTGCCAGCATATGATGTGCTGGATCCGATTCTGGAGCGCTATGTCGAAAAAGACCAGTCTTCAGCCCAGATCATCGAAGCAGGTTTTGAGGCTGATGACGTTCGCCGTGTGATCAGGTTGGTTGATTTGAATGAATACAAACGTCGCCAGGCACCTCCAGGTATTCGTATTACTCCAAGAGCGTTCGGGCGTGACCGGCGTTATCCAATTACCAGCGGGTTTAGAGCACACTAACCGGTGGCATTTACCGGGTTGCAACGAATCCCGTATCCTCAAGCAAATTGATGACTCAGTTGTTGAATTCCCCGGATGACTTGACCAAAAAACCGACGATCACTCCAGCGATTGATAGCTCGATTAAACTGCCAGCAAACCAGCTGATAGCAAGACTCAATGGAATTGGCATATAGCAATAGGAACCAAGTCCCATTGATACTCCGGTTGCAAAGCCCAGTATAAGACCATAGCGAATACCTGTGGAAAGAGATTTTGGATGAATCAAATAGGCATAGATGGCGACAAAACAAAGGCTGAAAATGAAGGTGATGAATGACATTAAACCCATTTTCATTTCATCTTCTGGTCGCCACAAGTTTGCAGTTGCTTGATATGTAGATTTGAGAAACAACCCATGGATAAGGAAATCCAGTAATGACCATGTAATGAAAACTGCTATCACAGCCCAGATTACTTTCTTTAACATTATCACCTCCTTTGCTTACAGACGCTGAGAAGCAGTCAAAAATTTGTACTAGTACACGTATAGCAGTGTGTGTAGCATGGTTACTCGTGGTTCCTGCTCCGTCTCAGAGTAACATAGCTGAGCTTTTCAAGCGAGGCAGCTCGTATTGATGTATGGATTTTGCGGAACCGTATTGGATACAATTTAGCTAACTAGGACTGCTGGCAGCAATCAAAGGAAATTGTTGGGTGCTTTCTAGTAGCTGAGTGAATGCATCTGGCAACATTGGTTTTCCATAGAGATAACCCTGCACCGCGTCACAGCCCAGAGTTTTCAGAAGATTTTCCTGTTGGTGGGTTTCAACACCTTCGGCAATTATTTTTAGGTTCAGGCTGTGTGCCAGTCCAATCACAGCGGTAGTGATAGCGACATCGTCTTTATCATCAGGCAAGCCGAAGACAAAAGATTGATCAATTTTCAAGGTGCTTAAAGGGAATCGTTTGAGATAGCTTAACGAAGAGTAACCTGTGCCGAAATCATCAATAGAAATCCCGACGCCAGCTTGTGCCAATTTTTTCAATGTTGCAATTGTTTGATCTGAATTGTGCATGATCATGCCCTCAGTCAATTCCAATACCAGATATTTCGCGTCTAATCGACTTTTCTCCAAGGCTTGTTCAATGGTGAAAAGAAAATCAGCATGACGGAACTGTAAACTGCTTAAGTTGACAGCAACCTGGATAGGATAAAAGCCTGCTGCTTGCCAAGCTTTATTTTGCGAGCAAGCGCTTTGCAATATCCATTTGCCGACTTCGACAATCATACCATTGCTTTCTATGAGCGGGATAAACTCATTAGGAAGTACTAATCCATGTTTGCTACTATTCCAGCGTAACAATGACTCAGATCCAATAATCTTTCCTGTCTGGCAATCAAGAATTGGCTGATAGTGAAGAATAAATTCATTTTTCTCAAGAGCTTGGCGAAGATCACTTTCCATTTGCAAGCGTGAAATGCTATTCGCATTCATGGATTCTGTGTAATATTGGTAATTCCCTTTTCCGCATTGTTTTGCGTGATACATCGCAGTATCTGCATGTTTAAGTAGAGAACTAGCGTTATCACTATCGTTTGGAAAAATAGAAATACCGATACTTGGTGTTGCAAACACAGCATGGCCATCAAGTGACACTGGCTCAGATAAAACTTTTAAAATACGTCGTGCGACCAATCCAGCATCTTCTGCATGGACAATCTCAGTGAGCAAAATAGTAAACTCGTCACCACCTATCCGTGCAACATCCGCTTCGATGTCATCAAGATCAATTCTTGCGATTGTATCGCTTGTGCGTGTGCCTTCCAGTAGTCGTTCGGCGACTTTTTTTAACAATAAATCACCCTGGTTATGACCAAGCGTATCGTTAATTCGTTTGAAGTTATCAAGATCCAGGTACAATATAGCCATCACGCGCTGATTACGTGTGGCGAGTGCGAGTGCGCTTTCCAGACGCTCCTGAAACGATAGACGGTTTAATAGTCCGGTCAGGTTATCATAATAGGCAAGATGCCTTATTTTTTCTTCGGCTAGTTTTCTTTCGCTGATGTCCTGGATTGTACCGGAATAGCGAAGCGGGACATTATCATGACTCACTGTAATCTCGGCTTGATGATGTAAGTAGCGTATGCTTCCGTCATCCAGCACAATTCGATACTCGCAGTTTGATGAGTTTCGGCCTTCAAGTTCGAGACGAAACGATTGTTCAAGGTTTTCGCGATCCTCGGGATGAACCCGGTTGATAAAAACATCCCGATTAAACTCAACTGTTTGCTGGTTGATCTGGAAAATTCGGTAAATTTGATCTGACCAGTGAATTATGTTGCTAGTAATTTCCCAGTTCCAGTTCCCCATATTAGCTATTATCTGGGCCTTTGCTAATCGTTTTTTGCTAGCTTCAAGTGCGTTGAATACAACACTGGCTCGCAGCAAGTAATGCACTCTGTAGACCATAATCGTCCAGTTAATGGGTTTGGTTGCAAAATCGGTTGCACCAATAGCATAAGCATTTTGAATGGAGGTTAGATCATCCAGCCCGGTAATCATTAAAATGGGGATGTGTTTGCCTTGCGGCATGGCACGCAGTTTTTTACATGCAGTAAAGCCATCCATTTCCGGCATTTCAACATCGAGCAGAATAATGTCTGGTTGCGAGTGTTTAAAAATCTCCAGTCCTTCCCGTCCGTTATTCGCCAGAATTGTTCTGAAGCCTGCGTTTTCTAGTGAGCGCTGTGCTAGTAGCTGAGTGGTTAAGTCATCGTCAACCACCAAAACCAGCGGAGTGGTTTTGCTACTTTGCATGTTCACATCGCTCATT
>DRLZ01000087.1 GCA_011322755.1 Crenotrichaceae bacterium | reverse complement strand
TGTCAGTCTAAACCACCCTGTTTTGGGCGCTCAAATAGCTGGAAAGGTGCATAAAATATACGTTAAAACAGGAGATCAGGTCACCCGAAACAGGGTGTTACTGGACATAGATTGTAGAGATTATTTATTAGCTAAAAAACAGGCAGAAGCTTCTTTAGGGTCGGCTAAAGCACAACTTCTGCTAGCGTCCAAGCAATACCAAAGGAATCTTCAGCTCAGAAAAATCAAGACCATTCCTCAGAACCTCTTGGATGAAAGTATCTTGCAAACACAATTAGCGCGAGCTGATATTGCCGTCAAAAAAGCGGCTCAAGAACAGGCAGATCTTGCCATTGAACGGTGTAAAATCAAAGCTCCTTTCGCAGGACAGATCACCCAAAGGTTTGTCAGCGAAGGACAGCTATTAGCAGCAAACTCGCCGGTGTTTAAATTACTACAGTCAAAAGCAGTCGAGGTAAGTGCAGATTTAACAATCACAGACGTGCAGAGTGCAAAACAGGCAGAACACTTGTGGTTTACTCGTGGCTCAGTGAAAACCCCGGTGAGGTTTCGTGCTGTCGTGAATGAAGTGACAGAAGGCAGTAGAACTGTTCAGGCACGCCTGGTTGCAGATAAAACCAACCAAACGATGATTGTCGGTTCTACAGGACGGCTGGAATGGCTGGGTGTACGCTCAATGTTACCTGCTGAATATATCATTCGCCGTCATGGAAAACTGGGAGTGATGCTTGCAGAGGCATCGGACAGTGCAAAAAAAGCTGTTTTTCATCCCTTACCCGATGCCAGTGAAGGTCAGGCAGCTTTTATTCACTTGCCCGGTTCATCGTTAGTGATTGTTTCAAACCGGTATCGTATAAAACCGAACCAGATTATTGAGATAAAATAAGCATCTTTATGTTTAGTCGATTCCTCCAAAACCATGTGCTTGCCAATTTATTATTTGTATTGGTATTGATTGTTGGTTTGATATCCTACAAAGACCTGCCCCGGCAACAAGATCCCACTATCAATTTCAACTGGATAACGATTATTACCCTGTTCCCCGGAGCAAGTGCGAGCGATGTTGAAAAGCGCGTTACTGATGTATTGGAAGATGCCATTAATGGTGTGCCAGATATGCGTTTTGTCTCTAGCAGTAGCCGCGAGAATGTATCTTCTATACTGGTCAGGTTTGAAGATTTACCTGTTCGCGTGTTTGATAAAAGGCTTGCTGAGCTGAGGCGTGAACTACAAAATGCTGAAAATTTACTTCCAGAGGACGTTGAAGATACCCAAATATTGGAAGTAACTTCCGGTAACGCAATCCCTTCAGCGATGATTGCAGTAACTTCTGTAGCGGACGATGAAAACCTTCGGCAATCAGCACGTCAGATCAGACGTTTCCTTGAGCAAATGTCGGGTGTTGATCGCGTTGATGTCATAGCTTTAGATGATCCTGAGTTATTAGTGCAGTTTGACCCCGATTTACTGGAGGATTACAAATTAACTCCGGGGCAAGTCGCCGATGCTATTCGCCTGTGGTTTCAGGATATTGCAGCAGGAACAATTGATGCAGGAGGACAAAACTGGCTAGTTCGCATGGTTGGCAAAAGCAGCGATCCAAAAGTTGTTGGACAGTTGCCCATCACCGGGCTGGCTGGCGAAGTACAGTTGTCACACATTGCCAGTGTTCAACGTGCGCGTGAGAAAGCAAGTCAGGAGGTTCGTATGGATGGTGAGCCGGCTGTACTGCTTATCGTTTTAAAACAAGATGATACTAACGTTATTCAATTAGTTGAAAAAATACGTCAATACACAGAAGAGCAAAATGCCCTGGCTCATAAAACAGGAATTAACCTGAAAATTGTAGATGACAATACTGAACAGACGCTCAAAGCGATTAATATCATGCAGAGTAATGCTTTGATTGGGTTGTTATTGGTACTCATCGTCTCCTGGTTGTTTCTTGGATTTCGTATTGCCTTCCTGACAGCAATTGGTATTCCTTTTATCCTGGCCGGTACGTTTTGGATTCTTTCTGCAATTGGGCAAACACTGAACGTTACAGTCCTGATTGGGGTTGTCATTGTGTTGGGTATGCTAGTAGATGATGCCGTGGTTGTAGTTGAGGGAATATACTACCGTATGCAGCGGGGGGTTGATGCACTACAGGCATCTTTGGCATCATTAAAAGAGGTTGCACAACCGGTTACAACAGCAGTCCTTACCACTATTTCGGCTTTTTTACCCTTAATGTTGTTACCCGGTATTCTCGGGAAGTTTATGATGCTCGTACCCTTGGTGGTCACGGTGGCCTTGCTCATCAGCCTGATTGAGTCCTTCTGGATGCTCCCGGCACATGTTATTGCCATGGGTGGAGATATGCGTAACCCCGGCAAAATACAACGGTTGCGTACAGCGAGTATGAGGTGGATTCGTCATCGTTATGCGCTGTTTCTCATCCGTGCGCTCCGTTGGCCTAAAACGACATTAAGTGCTGTGCTGGTGTTGTTTCTTATTGCGGGGTCTATGTTAGCCCCGGGCATTAATTTGGTAAAGGTTGACTTCTTTGCAGCAGATACGCTACGTATTTTTTATGTCAATGTGGAAATGCCGGCAACCAGTACGCTACAAGCCACACTGGATAAAACACTCGAAGTTGAAAAGCAGGTAAAAAAACACTTAAAACCGGGCGATGCGCGTTCTGTTGTTAGTTATGCGGGTCAACTCTTTACCGAAATAGAGCCGTTTTTTGGATCAAGATATGGACAAATTGCTATTGGATTAAACCCTGCTACCAAGGGCTCACGACGAGTAGAAGATATTGTTGATGCGATGCGTGAGGATGTGGTTTCAGTGCCAGGTGCGGATATTTCATTTTTAGTCCTGTCATCAGGGCCGCCAGCGAATAAAGCGATCAGTGTTAAGGTGAGAGGCAATGATTTTGATACGATTAAACAGGCTTCACTTGTACTCCAGAATATACTCAAGAAAATGGGTGGCCTTAAAGATATTAATGACAATGCCAGCGAAGGTAGAATGGAACTCACCCTGACATTAAACCACGATGCCATTCGTCGGGCTGGAATTAACCCTGCGGTTATTACGCGCACTTTACGACTGCTAGTAGATGGTGAAGTAGTT
>DRLZ01000086.1 GCA_011322755.1 Crenotrichaceae bacterium | reverse complement strand
CAGAATCTGTCGATTGGCCAAGGCGGTTATTGATGTTCAGCAACCCCAACCCTTTACGTAATCCTGCGCGAATGACCAAAGCCACAATCCAGCCAATAATGAAGATTGCAATAGCGCCCAAAATACCGGGCAGTGACTCCCCTAAAGTCCCCTGAAGAGATTCATAAAGTCTACTAAAATCAGATGTTGCTGCTGCCATAACTTCCTCCCGAGAATAATCATATGGACTATAGTTGGTAACGTAGGCAGACAATCACCCTGTCACCTGGATCATAACACTCCAGGGAAAAATACACGCGTATTGATTATTGCCACATTACTAGAGATAACCTGCAAACATTGTTGAAAATAAGAAAGTTATCACCGCCTACCTTATAGGTACAATTACCTTGGTTTAGCCAGACTTGTCAAGCCTTAATTTAAATCAACACGAAAAGACAATCTCAACCGACTGATTTATATGTCGTTAATTGGATTAAACAATGTAATAAATTGTTACTCATTAGCGAGTAATAATGGGAAGTGCTATGTGCAGTTATTAAAAATACTGCTTTATGATAATCTTATCTGAAGATACAGGGATTGTTCTATAAACAACAAGTACTTAACCAAGAAAAATCTGCAAACTGTAAGAATAAAATAGATACAAAATAATGAAGTTGAATACTAAGTGTTTAACAATCAAAACAGCGATGAATAACGTGAGTTTTGTGGTCAGAGAGAGTATCATCCCACATAAAGACTGCGCGAATTAACGAACCAGTTCTGATACGATACCGTTAGATGTTTCCTGACGAATTCGATCCTGGATCCAACTTAGGGCTCGATCAAACAACGGTTGATCCTGAACTTTTAGTATTTTCAAAGTACCATTTAATCTTGCATTATTAAGTTCATCAACAGATTGAATTGCAATTTGCTTACCAGCTTCGTTAACCAGCAAACATTGCGTATGATCTTCGTTGACCCAGGCAATTCGTCCACGGATTGTTTTGTCATGATCAGCATTACTCAATTCCACTCGGATTCCTACGCTAAACAGCTCTTTTACCTCGATGCTAATTTGAGCTGCTTTTTTCTTTTGTTCAAAGCTTTCTTTCCACTCTTCCGGCATAACCCGGGTTAATGAATTCAATCGTTTTGCTTCGCCTTCAACACTTGTTTCCTGGTCATTAACTTGTGTGTAATAACCGAGCAGAACGAGTTCATGGCATTTCTGTAATTTTGAAATCAAAACTTCAAGCTCACCCTCAGAACTACCGGAAAGTTCAATTGCTGCTCTGGTATCAGCAACAATGCTTGCCAGGCGTTTCTTCAACTCTGCTCTTTCCTCAAATGTATGTTTGGGTTCAACACTCCAGATCAAGTTATTCGTGAGTTCGAGAGCACGCTGCCAGTCGGAACTGGATTCACCATTTCTCAGCAAGGTAATCATGAGGAAGTTACCCCAGGAACTCATCAATAACGACTCCATCACTTTTGGTATTTGAGGGTGTTTGACAAGCAAGTCTATGACAGTCTGGGAAACTGTTTCACGAGCTAGCTTAATCTTCTGCTGTCCCCTCGCAGAATCGATTGATCGTTTCTCAACCACAGCATGACGACGATTAATAATCTCCATCGCCGCATTGAATTGTTCAACCAGCTCTTCAAAAAGTACCGCCTCTTTATCAAATTCTTCAATAACTCGTTTAACAGTCTCACGAATTTTGGTAACAATATTCAGTGAACTACGATTACTAGCATCACACTGACTTCCTGCCTTACTCAATACATCCAGTAATAACCGCGCAGGATGATCACTTTCCATGAAAAACTGTCGATCCAGTAATGCGACTTTCAAATAAGGGGTATGTAGATGACACAATAATGCTTTGATATTATCCGGCAAGTCATCATCATTGAGAATATACTCAAACAACATACCAACCATATCGATTAAATCAGCGTCGGCTGAATCAGGTTGGGTTTCAGCGACTTCTTTTGAAATTTGAGCTGATTGTTGATAAATGTGGGCCCGCGCAGCTTCCACCGACAGGCTGGCATTATCTGACAGTAGCACAGGATCTATCGATTGCTGCATGTTTCCAATTGCTGAAACCAGATGCTCTCTTCTTTGTACTACCTGTTGTCGTGAAATACGTTGAGGGGGTGTTGCTAACCCAGCACCAACCTGAAGTTCTCTGCGTTCGGACAGCAGAGACATAATCCCTTGCACAATATCTTGCTGCACTCCATTCTGAATTCTTGACTGCCCGGGGTTTGACTGGTAACCCTGTTGTGGCTGGGCTAATGTATTTTTACCTAACTGAGCCGCTTCTTGCTCAAGTGTTTCCGGCTCATCTGCTATGACTTCTGCATCAGCATGGGAACTGGATTGTTCATTCGATTGTCCAGCAACCTGGCTACCATAGCTGATATTCGGCAAAACCCCTGCTTCGACAAGTAACGCATTAAATTGTGCGTAGACTGTCTCCAGCTTGTTAATCACATGCTGATGAAAAGAGTTAAGCAGCGCTTGTTCACCAGAAAGCTCAACCTGAGAAATTTGAATCGCATCGAGAAATGCATAGCAAATCTGTGCGGGACCTAGCAGGAATGACTTATCCTGATCGTCAACCAGATTGCCATGATTAATCATTGCCAGGCGCCGACCCAGCGCATACAAATCATCAGCATAATGATGCGACGAGCCTGTGGTAATAGTCGTAATCAGTACCGACACTTCCATCTCATCGTTATCAATCAAGCTCAATGATTGAAGCTGTGAGTCATAGTCCATGTCATTTTCATCTGAGTACTCGGAATAGATGGTTTCGCCACGAATAAATTGACTAAATGCAGAACTTAAATTACTGGAAAACCGACTAATAACCTGCTCATGTAACTGGTCGACAGCGCTGATAGTTTCTTCGAGTAGATGCCACTCTTGAAATTTTCCTGACTCAACTGCTTTCTGCTGACATTCTTTAGGAAAAGCCTTCAACATTTGTTCTGTCAATTCAGTTAACATTGGAGTGAGTGTCGCATCACAATGCTTTATCAGATCGTGAAAATGCGTAGCAATCGGCCGCTTCTCTTCCGACTCTGAGTCTGAGTGCCTGTATTGATTTATCTGGTGACTTGTCATAAGGTTATTTTCAACCAATGCAATTGAGTATCCATAATTTAAAAAAACCACCTGTTAGGTGATCAATTATACTAAGGATAGTCCAGTAAAAATATTTCGCAGCCAATTTAAACGAACAACATACAAATAATATACCAAACTGATGAGAATCACTTTACTCACCTTGCTGAAACAAATACTTCATCGATCTGGGCACCACGAAAATGTGGACAATACAACAATGAGCTATTGTCACAACGAACACTATACTGAAGAAACGATTGCTGCATTACAGACAAGTGATCGAAATTCAAGTGCTGACATAACGGATCGTCTGTCCATACTCAGCAGTCAGGAACTCTTCTCTGTTTTTCGTAAAGCAGAATGTTGCACAGTCGATGGCTTAAATGAATATGATGAGGATTTCACTACATTTTCACCACTTGGTAACCTGGTGACACACGAGATGAAAAAAACGCAACAAAATCTGCTTACGCTTGTTGCAGATACTGCGGATAATACCACTAACAATCAATCGGTCACCTGTCAGAGTATCGACGAGACTCTCATGAGAACCGATAGTGACCACTGATGCCGCGGTGCAAGCCGCACTTGATATATTCCACACAACACCCACTACTTCAGAGGCAACTGTTTCATATGAATCGAGTGGAAGGCTACTGATTATTGCAAAGACATCCCAGGTTATCCCGCTGCTTGATACATTACCTGATGCCTTACAACCAACACTTTTATGCACAGAGCAATGCGGATCTGAATTAGATGCCAGACTGAGCAATGCTGACATTCCTTACCTGGATAATGTAAAAAATGTACAAATTAGCGGTTTTTTGGGGCAATTTCACGCAAATGCTGACTATCAAATCCAAGCCCACAGGAGAATCGATAAAAAAAACTTTTTGCCAGAGTACAAGCTGACTGAGGTTGTTTTTGATCTGGTTGTCGATCTGCAAAAAATACCTGCTATATCCAGTACAATAGCCCCTCCCGGTTATTTTTCCTTATCCGCAAACAACCAGGATTTCAATAAGATAATCGAAGATCTCCCTGAGTGGATAGGTGTTTTCGACAAACCAAAGTATTTTGGTTTTTTGTCAGAGCGATGTGCTCATAGTGCCAACTCGATTGTTGGTTGCAAGCAATGTATCGATCACTGCCCAACTGATGCGATTACGTCCATCAATGGACAAATCACAATTGAGCCAGGGTTGTGCCAGGGTTGCGGTGATTGCGCAACAACATGTCCAGCTGGGGCAATGGTTTATCGCTACCCATCTGTCAAAACAATACAGAATCAACTGCGTCTGGGTTTACACGCATTTTACCAGGCAGGTGGATCAAGGCCAGTATTACTTTTCTACAATCAGGAATCATCTTCCAACTGGCTGGTGCAAAATAATCACTTGCTGCCACCAGAAACAATCCCTTGTGCAGTTGAGTCACTCACAGCCTATGGCCTGGATACCTGGCTCGCCGCTCTGATTTATGGCGCAAGCAGTATACTCTTGCTGTCAACCGAAAATGATTTACCCGTCAGCGCACAATTACTTGACCAGCAAATCAGCATTCTGGATACACTGCTACAAGGTATTGGCATCACAGAATGTCCGGTTCAGACATGTACACCTGAATCGATCTCAATGCTTACGCCAGCCTATCTGGAACTGGATCATCGAGCACATTATGACGGTATTGAAGACAAGAGGCGCATGATTCGACTCGCTCTGGATTTTCTGCGACAGACGTATCATCCAATCGCTAACCATCAGCCTTTACCTGAACATGCCTTGTTTGGTGAAATTGCAGTCGATCATGACAACTGCACCTTATGCATGTCATGTGTTTCTGCCTGCCCTCAGGGTGCCTTGTTAAACAGCAATGGCTTACCACAATTAAACTTTCTAGAGATCAATTGCGTACAATGCAGCTTATGTGAAACCACTTGCCCGGAATCAGCCATTAGTCTCAACCCGCGCTACCTCTATGATAGTGACCTTGCTCAAACTCCACGACGATTACATGAAGACGAGGTTGTTGCCTGCGTGCAATGCGGTGAACCATATATTGGCTCACAAATGCTGGCATCCATGTTTACAAAAATGGCTGATCACCCGATGTACCAGGGTTCCCAACGCTCATTACTGCAAATGTGTAGTGATTGCCGGGTAATCGCATTGCACAGCAAGCAAATACACAAACACTGAAGGTTCTGATGTCTGCTGGCAAACGACTTGATATCGCTGAAGAAGATCAATGGCGTATGCTAACATATCGACTGTTAGCACGATTACTGGCCGCTGCACCAGACCAGTCTGTTTTAGATCAATTACAGGCAGTCGATATTCAGAAACCCGAGACTGACCTCAGCAAAGCCTGGCACACACTTGGAAAAACTGCTGCACAAACGAAGCTGACACAGGTTGAACAGGAATATAATGCCTTGTTCATCGGTTTTTGCAGCGGCGAGGTGGTTCCATATGCGTCCAGATACCGAACCGGATTCCTGATGGAAAAACCGCTTGCCAGACTACGACAGGATTTAATTGAGTACAACATTCAACGCCAACACTCGGTCTATGAGCCCGAAGACCATATCGCAGCCGTATTTGAAGCCATGAGTTTGTTGATAGAATCCGGGGGCAGACAACAATGGACTTTTTTTAGTCGCCATATACAGCCCTGGTCATACGCATTGTTTACCGATCTTCAACATGCAGCATCAGCTCAGTTTTATCTTCCTGTCAGCCAGTTAGGTCGTGCTTTTATTGAACTGGAAACAACACTTTCAACAATCGAACACAATTCCTGGAACTAATGCGTTACGAAATTATCCCGGTATCACCATTACAACAAAATTGCTCTGTAGTCTGGAATCTGGACACTAAAATCGGTGCATTAATCGACCCTGGCGGTAACGCCGACCGTTTACTGGACGCAATTAAAAACCATCAGCTCAAAATCGAGAAAATACTGGTCACGCACCCGCATGTCGATCATGTTGGTGCGGTATCCGAGCTCGCACAAACACTGGATGTACCCATTATCGGACCACATCGTGATGACCAGTTCTGGATTGACAATCTGGCAACCCAAAGTCAATTATTCGGGGTTCCCTGTAGCGGTGTTTTCAAGCCGCAACAGTGGCTGGAACAAGGTGATCAGGTTGATGTTGGCAATCTGTGTTTTGATGTTTATCATTGTCCAGGGCATACACCAGGACATGTGGTCTTCGTTGAAAACACACATAAAATTGCTTTTGTTGGTGACGTTTTGTTCAAGGGTTCTATTGGTCGCACCGATTTTCCAAAAGGCGATCATGCAACCTTGTTGCGCTCCATCAGAGACAGGTTATGGTCATTAGATGATACGATTGCATTTGTTCCCGGTCACGGGTCAATGTCAACAATTGGTGAAGAGAAACACAGCAACCCGTTCGTTGGAGATGAGGCATGAGCAACGCTTATTCTAACAAAACACTGTTATCAGAAAATCAGATACAGGAAGTCACCCAATCAGCGTTTCACTACATGCGCGAGGGTGAAGGCTTATTGGATAAGAAAGTTCCATTACTGGACATCCATTTTGACTTGAGTGGTCAAATGGCAGGAATGTATTGTGTGCGCCCAAATGTCCGCTGGATTCGCTTCAATCCGTTTTTATTCAACAAATACTGGCGGGAGAACATGGAACAAACCATCCCCCATGAGGTGTCACATTATCTGGTTGACCTGGCATTTGGTTCCAGCAAGACCAAACCACACGGCAAGGAATGGAAAACAGTAATGATCTACCTCGGAGCCGAGCCGTATACAACACATTGCTTTGATGTCTCGGATATCCCTGTACGCAGACAACGACGTTTTCTGTATCGCTGCAAGTGTCAAGACCACCAGCTAAGTACAACGCGCCACTATCGTTTACTTCGTAATCCCAAAGCCAAATATATTTGCCGTCAATGCGGTGAAATTATTGCCGAGGTTAAAGATCCAGAGTAACAACATCTCCAAGATGCAACCGACCCGTATTATCGTGCAGTAAATTCTGTCCAAACATCACCTTGTTGTCTTGCCGGCGATACTGACTCAATGTACGCAACGGTTCTTTGCCTGTATATTGCCCGGTTTCAGGATCAACAGTCGTCGTCGCACAGCGTGAACATGGCTTTGCAATTCGCATCTTGATTTCTCCAATCTGAATTTGCTTCCATTGATCCTCTGCGTAGGGTTCACAGCCAGTGACAACCAGATTGGGGCGAAAACGTTTCATGGGCAGCTGCGTTTGAAGACGGGAATTCAAATCATCCAGTGATGCCTGGGAAATCAGCAAAAACGGATAACCATCTGCAAACGCAGTGCTGTCTCCTTGCCTGGAATAGTCAGGATTCACCGCTCGCACCACATCATCAGCAAAACTGACCAGTCGACATTCAATCCCAATCGCTTCACTCAACCATGCATCAACTTCAGTATTGATATGAACAGCATCCAGGGTATCCCGCCATACAGTCACTGAAATACGTTTTGCGTTTTTTGTAACTGGCGGCACCAGAAGATCAGGCATATCGTGTCGGCTCAATAGCAACTGTCCGTTTTCAATCCGGGTTTGCACCAGCGCCATTTGTGGCTGGCTGCGCTGGGTGAGAAAATGACCTTCTGGCGTCACCACCATCCAGCGCCTGTCATACTTCAATCCGGTCTGCTCGACATCACTTTCAGACAGTGCAATACCAGCCAGGGACTTAACCGGATAAATGTACAGTTCAGACAATTTCATTATGGTCATTCAAAACGCTCCTGTTCGCCATAAAATACGTATTTGTTTGCTGTTAACTCGTTATACCATGATTTGAATTCCCGTCTTCAAACGCAGCTGCCCATGAAACGTTTTCGCCCCAATCTGGTTGTCACTGGCTGTG
>DRLZ01000085.1 GCA_011322755.1 Crenotrichaceae bacterium | reverse complement strand
TGTAATCGCCCTGAAACTGGAGCAACACTGGCCAAGCCATCAGCAATTGTACTCAACGCTAAACCGAGCGCGATTCCCACAGCTGATGCAGCGAGAGCATTGCTGATATTATGTCGTCCTGATAGCGGGAGATGGACTTGCTGTGTCTGACCGAGGTATTCAAGCTGAAATAGAGAGTGAATTCCTTGTGTTACAGGATTGACTTTAATATTGGTTGCTCGAATATCAGCATGTTTTGAAAAACCAAAGCTGAGTATTTCTGTCTGTTTGGCCATTGATTGCCATTCAGAAAAAAAGCCATCATCAGCATTAATAATCGCGGTTGCATTCGCTGATAAAGCTGAAAACAATTCACCTTTCGCATTGGCAACGCCTTGTAGATCCCCAAATCCTTCAAGATGCGCTGAGCCTGCATTGGTGACAACGCCAATATCTGGTTGAGTCAGGTTTGACAAATAAGCAATCTCACCTGGATGATTGGCACCCATCTCGATTACAGCCGCCTGGTGATCATTTGTTAGTTTTAACAAGGTGAGTGGAACACCGAGCTCGTTATTCAGGTTGCCTGCAGTTGCAAGCGTTTTGTATTGTTGACTGAGAATGCTGGTGGTTAACTCTTTGACTGTAGTTTTTCCATTGCTGCCGGTAATCGCAATGACCGGTAGATCTTCAAAACGCTGACGCCAGTATTTTGCTAAGGAACCCAGTGCCAGGCGAGTCTGGTCGACATGAACCGAGGCAATATCAGCATGGTGTGGATACTCGATTAAACAACCCGCCGCACCAGCCTGACTGGCCTGGTTGACAAAATCGTGCCCATCATAATGCTCACCTTTGATTGCAACATAGAGATCACCTGGTTTTAGCGATCGTCCATCAATACTGACACCGGTAAAGCGTGTGTCTTTTTTACCTGATAAGGTACCATTCACAGCACTGGCAAGTTCAGTCAATGTCATCATTGCTCCGTACTTGATGAATGAGTGGGTTGATTCTTCTCGAGGATTGCTTTGGCAATCTGACGGTCGTCACACGAAATAGTCAGACCATTTATTTCCTGTGTGGTTTCATGACCTTTTCCCGCAATCAGCACAGTATCATTCGGGCTTGCAGAGAGAATAGCCGTTTGAATTGCCAGATTGCGATCACGAATGATGTGCGCAGGTTGTTTAGAACAGCCCGAAACAATCTGGTTGATGATTGTTTCACCATCTTCATCACGTGGATTATCATCCGTGATGATGCTGTAGTCAGCAAGCCGTGAGGCGATTTGACCCATTTGTTTGCGTTTACCCTGATCACGGTTTCCACCACAGCCAAATACAAGCCATATTTTTCCCGCACAGCACTGTTTGATTGTGTTCAGGGCAATCTCAAGTGCATCGGGTGTATGCGCATAATCGACATAGACAGCAGTGTTATCAGAGTGCGTACTGATTTTTTCCATGCGTCCGGCAACAGGCGTTAAATATTGCAATGCATAGACTGCATGTTTGAAATCAATGCCAAGGCCGAGTAAAACACCAACAGTTGCTAAAGCGTTGGCTACGTTAAATTCACCAATCAACGGCAGCTTTGCCTGTAAAGATTGACCGCGGTAGCAAATATCAAATGATGTAAAATTTTGGTGATAGAGCGTGTTGG
This sequence comes from Crenotrichaceae bacterium, assembly GCA_011322755.1. Classification (GTDB taxonomy): domain Bacteria; phylum Pseudomonadota; class Gammaproteobacteria; order Methylococcales; family DRLZ01; genus DRLZ01. Next base: position 4,163 of record DRLZ01000085.1, on the reverse strand, counting down.
CGATTGTTAACTTGTCAGCACTTAGATGATTGGTTGAGCGCAAGGAAAAACCAATCACACGAACCGAGTTATCCAGCACATCAGCAACAGCATTTGCAGCAGAATCATCCTGATTGATGATTGCAAATGCAAGTTCAGTTGAGCGGAATAATTCCAGTTTGGCATCCAGATACCGGGTAACAGACTGGTGATAGTCAAGATGGTCACGCCCAAGATTAGTGAATACAGCGCCAGTCATGCGAATGCTTTGTATACGGTTTTGACTGAGTCCGTGCGATGACACTTCCATTGCAACAGAACCGACTCCCTGTTGTTTTAACGCAGCTAACATTCTGTGTAATGCAATTGCATCTGGAGTGGTGTTCATCGTTGGTTGATTCTTGCCAGCCCCCCCCCATCCTAAGGTGCCAATATAGCCGCAGTCTTTTTGCACAATTCCTTGATCTCTTAGTGCCGATAAAGCCTGAGCGATAAAATGACTGCATGAGGTTTTACCATTGGTTCCGGTGATACCGATTACATTGAGATTATGTGAAGGATGCTGATAAAAAGAGCTCGCCAGCAATCCGATATGATCTTTCAGATGGGGCTGCTCCATCAAAGAGATAGATATCGTAGAATCACCGGCGAGTTCTAGGGCTAACGCATGACCACCCTCTGCAGGGTCGAAGATTATCGCACTTGCACCATGCTCGATTGCCTGTCTGGCATAGACAAGACCATGTTTCTGTGTTCCCGGGATTGCTACAAAAACATCCCCGGGCTGAATTGTATTGCTGTCTAGCGTGAGATCGAGACATGACTTAATCCGGGAAATGAGCTGATCCGGATTAAACTGTTTGTGATTCTCGGTCATTGAAGATGGCATCAGTTGAGGCAGCATTGACTTGGTCTTTTATTCTGCTAGATTGTCATTTGATGCGATCAGGTAAGGAACAGGAATCCGTTGGATTGCATCAGATGCCTTGTCAGGCGACACGGCGTAGAGTCGTAGTGCCTGCTTCATTACCTTGGCAAAGATTGGCGCTGCGACAACGCCACCATAATATCCACCTTGTTGCGGATCATCGACTAACACTGCAATAACAAAGCGCGGGTGGCTGGCAGGGGCAATCCCGACAAATAATGCCAAATGATGGTCGTGTGAATAGCCTTGTTCAATAATTTTTTGTACAGTTCCCGTTTTTCCAGCTACCCGGTACCCAGGAATTCTGGCGCGACTCGCAGTGCCTTCTGTGCTGACGACTGCCTCCATCATTTTCAGTATTTGTTTTGCGATTTTTGCCGTGAGTATTCTGGTGGAGTTTGTTGAGGTTTGTTTGAGTAAACTCAGATCAGGTGCAATCCCCTGATTTGCAATCGCTGTATAAGCGTGTGCTAATTGCAGTAAAGAAGTATTTAATCCATAACCAAAACCGTGTGTGGCCTGTTCAAATTGTCCCCAACCCTGGTAAGCCGGTAAATGGCCTGCAACTGCACCTGGAAAGTGTACCGATGATTTTTGGTCAAGCTGTATTCGGTGAAAACAGTCCCAAAGTATTTTTGGCTCCATTGCTAAAGCAATCTTGGTTGTTCCCACATTGCTGGATTTTCGTAACACACCGCTGGTATTAAGCCGCTTGTAATTGTGAGTGTCTCTAACATTGTGGCGCCCAACCCTAAGATATCCCGGCGCAGTATTGAATTCTGTGTCAGGAGAAATCACACCTGCTTGTAATGCGCACGCAATCGTAAATGGTTTGATTGTTGAACCAGGTTCAAATAAGTCTGTGACAGAACGGTTTCTGTAGTGATCCGGGATCCTGTCTTCTCTATTGTTCGGATTAAAATCTGGCAAACTTGCCATTGCCAGAATTTCACCGGAGTGTGTATCCAGCATCACAAAAGCTGCGGCCTTGGCCTTATGGCGTACCATCGCAGATTTGAGTTCCTTGTACGCAGCATATTGCAAACGCTGATCAATGCTGAGGGTAATGTCGATTCCGCTTTCAGGCTGTTTTAGTTCTTCAATGCCTTCAAGTTTATGCCGCTTGCGATCACGAATCACTGAATAAGCGCCAGCTGTGCTGTATAACTGTTGGTCAAAAATTTGTTCAGCACCCGCCTTGCCACGACCATTGCTGTCGATAAATCCAACCAGGTGAGCGCTTGATTCTCCAGCCGGGTAATAGCGGTCGTATTGGCGGTCAATGACCACGCCACTCAAGCCTAGATCGGCGACGCGTTGTGCTTCAGCTGGAGAGACTCTACGTTTAATTGGCAGATAGCGGGATTTCGTCTTTTTGCTCAGCGTCTTCAGAAGTTTTGATACAGGTATATTCAGTGCGTTACCGAGTAAAGCCAGTGAATCTCGACTGGTCTGAAACAGTGTTTTGTCGATACCAATCGAGCGGACTGGCGCACTGCTTGCGAGAATTTCTCCGCGTCTGTCGAGTATGCGTCCACGAGCAACACTTTGGTGTACAACTTCCCTGTGCTGTATTCTGAGCTGTTTGATGAGTCTGGGATCCTGATGGTATTGCAGCCAGGCTGCGCGTATGACCAGACTTGTCATGCCCATCATGATCACGCCCAAGATAAAATGTCGGCGCCATTGATAGCGTGGTGGTTGAGTGTGTGGTTTAGGAATCATGATAGACCGTTCCTGACTGCTACTAATTTTGCAGACTCAAATAAATTATTGACTCAGGATCTGGATAGATCATCCCGAGTTCTTTTGTTGCTTTTCGCTCCAGCTCATTTCGACCTGCCAGCATGGTGTACTCCAGTAACAGATTATCTCGATCGACTTCAGCTTGTTGAATTCTGGTTTGTAAGTGTTGTATTTCTCCAAAAAGCAGGCGCGACTTATATTTGCTATAGACAACACCAAGTGCTGATATCACAACCAAGACGATTAATGCTGTCATGCGCATACGCTGGTTCGCTCCGCTATCCGTAATATCGCACTTCTGGAGCGCGGATTAGCTTTTAACTCAGACGCTGAAGCGCGGAAAATCTTGCCTGATTTCTTTAATCTTGGCGGATTGGTTATCGGCTCACAGCCCATTAACCCAGTGTCGCCGGGTTGTGACTGGTCGCGGATAAATCGCTTTACGATTCGATCTTCAAGAGAATGAAAACTAATGACCGCCATGCGACCTCCAGTTTTTAATGCCTCGACAACCTGAGGCAAACATTGTTTTAACTCATCTAGCTCTTGGTTGACCTGCAGGCGAATCGCTAAAAAAGTCCGGGTTGCCGGATGCTTATTTCGCTCACGCCTGGGAACGGCTTGTTCGACCAGACTAGCGAGCTGTAAAGTAGAAACAATTGGAGTCGCAGTACGATTGCTGATAATTGCATGCGCAATGCGTCCAGAAAACCGTTCCTCGCCCAAATCTCGCAACACAGTTTTCAACTCACTCTCCGAAACATGCGCCAGCCATTCTGCGGCACTCTCGCCATGTGCCTGATTCATGCGCAAATCCAGAGGCCCGTCATGGATAAAACTGAATCCGCGTTGCGCCTCGTCCAGCTGCGGTGATGAAACACCGAGGTCCATCAAGATACCGTCAACTTTACCGAGCCAGTCACGATGCTTGAGATAGATGCCAAGCTTCGCAAAACTGCCATGTTCTATTTCAAACCTGGAATCGCCAAGAAGCTGTTTGCAGTTGTCAGAAGCTAATGCCGCTTCATCCTTGTCAATTGCCAGTAATTTACCGCACTCTCCAAGCTGTTTTAGTATTTCAGAGCTATGTCCACCGCGTCCAAACGTACAATCAACATAAATTCCATCCGGCTTGATTGCCAGTGCATCAATTGATTCTGAAAGCAACACTGGAGCATGTATATCAGATGCTTGCTCCGCACGTGCTTTTTTCAAAAAGTAAAATCCTCCAGCCCAGGAACATCTGAAAGATCATCAACTTCCTCATTCTCACTTTCGGCAACACCGATGTCCCATTGCTCGCTATCCCAAATTTCGAATTTACTGACCATGCCAATTAATGCGAGACTTTTCTTGAAACCAGCGTATGATCTAAGTTCTTCGGGTATGAGAATTCGACCTTGTCCATCCATTTCGCATTCAGCAGCGTTACCGATCAATCTGCGTTTAAACCTGTTTGTTCGCCGGTTAAGGTTTGGTGCGTTATCAAGTATTTTCTCCATGGGTTTCC
>DRLZ01000084.1 GCA_011322755.1 Crenotrichaceae bacterium | reverse complement strand
AGGTGGTCAGGTCATAATAATATTTCCTGATACACTGTTACCGAGGAAACTTGCAAAGCGTTTTGATGTGAGTGATTTTGCAACACCAGTGCAAACAGTTGAGGCAACAACAGATGGTCACGGATCAAAAATTACGATTGTGCCCGGGACAACAGATTTTGATTATCTTTCCTACCAGTCAGACAAACATCTGACTGTTGAAGTACGCCCGTTAACCAAAGCGGAAAAAGAAGTTCAGAAAAAGAAAGAATTCAAATACAAGGGCGAGCGCTTGTCATTGAACTTTCAGGATATTGATATTCGTTCTGTTTTACAAGTACTTGCTGATTTTACCAACCAAAATTTGGTAGCCAGTGATACTGTTAAGGGTAAGATTACATTGCGATTGAGTGATGTGCCCTGGGATCAGGCGCTAGCTGTTGTTTTGAAATCGAAAGATCTGGCAATGCGCAAAGAAGGGAATGTCATTCTGGTCGCACCATCTGCAGAGATTAACAAGATGGAAAAAACTGAACTGGAAGCGCTGGTTACCAAAGAAAAATTGGAGCCATTGCGGACTGAAATTATTCAGGTGAACTATGCTGATGTAAATGCAATCAAAACGGTGTTAACAGGTGTTCAATCAGCGAATAACCGATCAGTCAATAATAATCTTGATGTACCAAGTACTCCAGGGTATCTTCCTGAAACATCAATTTATGATGATAATGGGGATTCAGGTTCTTCAGGTTCAGTTATTTCCAAGCGCGGCACAGTCACCATTGATAAACGAACCAATGTACTGATTGTTAAGGATACGGCACGGAATCTGGAAGCAATTCGCAAACTGGTGAGCCAGTTGGATAAGCCGGTAAAACAGGTGTTGATTGAATCGCGCGTAGTGATTGCAACCGATGATTTTACCCGTGAGCTTGGTGTCCGGTTTGGTGCAAACGGTCGTAATTTCACTCCAGGTGACGGAAGCAAAAAAGGTTTTGATATCGGTGGCGCAAGCACCAATGGCTTGATTTCTGATCTGCCGGCAGCGGTTGGACTTGGAAGTGGTGGTGCACTTGGGTTGACTATTTTCAAAGTCGGTAGTTTTTTACTGAATCTTGAATTGTCGGCGTTACAAGTTGAAAATCGGGGTGAAGTATTATCAAGCCCACGAATCATCACCTCAGATAAAACAAAGGCAAGAATCGAACAAGGTGTGGAAATTCCTTATCAAACCACCAGTTTGCAAGGAACACGTACTCAGTTTAAAAAAGCAGTACTTGCACTTGAAGTGTTGCCGCATATTACACCTGATAATCAAATTGTGATGAAGTTGAAGATTACCAAGGATGCTCGTGGTGCTTTAACGCCAAATGGTATTGCAATTGATACGCGGGAAATTGAAACAACGGTTCAGGTTGCCAATGGTGAAACCATTGTACTGGGTGGTATTTATGAAAATACAAAAAACCGAACAGTTAACAAAATCCCCATATTGGGTGATTTGCCAGGAATCGGTTTCTTGTTTAGAAAAACCAATGTCACTAACGACAAGAAAGAGTTGTTGATTTTCATTACACCAAAAGTGCTCGATGAAAAGCTAACGAACATCTAGGTTGTCTATAAGGATGCTCTGTCGCTTCTAGTGAGCGATTAGCAGGCTGTAAAAACAAAACCTCCTTCGGGAGGTTTTGTTTTGTCTGGTATTATATTATGTGAGCTGCATCAAGTTTCTAGTCAGTTGACATGCATGAGCCTGAGCATCAGATAGCCTCGCCGGCAAAACAGGATTCCAGGATAATGAAAAAAGCAGCTCTTGAATATTTAACGGATAGCATAGGCAGGATTGATGGCGCATTCTGGACAATCTGACAATATATACTTGATAGGACCAATGGGGGTCGGGAAATCGACAGTTGGCAGGCAGCTTGCCAAGACACGTGGCTGGACTTTTGTTGACAGTGATCGTGAAATCGAATCCAGGACAGGTGTATCGATCGCCACAGTCTTTGAGTATGAAGGTGAAGCTGGCTTTCGCAAGCGTGAAAAGGCAGTGATTGCAGATTTTGTGCAAAGATCTCCTATTGTTTTGGCGACAGGTGGTGGCGTTGTATTATGTCAGGCAAATCGAGAGGCCTTGTCTTCGCATGGATTCGTTGTTTACCTGACATGCTCTGTGGATAAGTTACTGCATAGAACGCGTAGTGATACTGAAAGACCTTTATTGCAAAATACAGATCGGCGTCAGCGTATAGAAGAATTACTTCACGAAAGAGAGCCGTTGTATCGTGAATGTGCCCATTTTATTGTCAATACAGGCGAAAATCCGACAAAAAGCGCTGTTGCAATGATTTTACGTGCTTTTGATGGAGACTAGGAGACTATCCTGGAATAGAGAACCAACTGCGGAAAATCTGAATTTGGTCAACTTTCTTCACTATTTACGTTAAATAGCGAAAGATTCGACTCAAACTAATGCAAAAACAGACTTAAATCAGCGTTCCCTCGCTATGGCTTCTAATCTCGGACAGCCTTCTGCCAATCGTTCACAACACCAAATGATAGAGTGACTTGAAAATAATGGATACACTGGATGTAGAGCTGGGTGATAGAAGTTACCCTATTTACATAGGCGATGGACTTTTTACACAAAAAGAATTACTGCTTGACTTGTTAGCTGGTCATCAGGTGTTAGTGGTTACCAATACAACAGTCAGTCCGTTGTATCTTGACAAAATACTGGCTCAACTTGATGGGTTAAATCCGCGTGCATTGGAACTTGAGGATGGTGAGCAATACAAGACACTGGATACTGTAACCAGAATTTTTGATGCATTACTTGAGCAACGATTTAGTCGTAATTCAACGCTTATTGCACTTGGAGGCGGTGTCATAGGTGATATCACTGGTTTTGCAGCAGCTTGTTATCAGCGTGGCGTCAATTTTATACAGATTCCTACAACACTGCTGGCTCAGGTTGATTCTTCGGTTGGAGGGAAAACCGGCGTCAATCACCCCCTTGGGAAAAATATGATCGGGGCATTTTATCAACCCAAAGGTGTGATAATTGATATCTCAGCACTCACGACCCTCCCGGATCGTGAGTTAAAAGCAGGGATAGCTGAGGTGATCAAATATGGGTTGATTGATGATAGCGAATTTTTTGAATGGATCGAGTTGAATCTCGACAACATTCTCAAGCGTGAAAGAAAAGTGCTAACACATGCAATCCGGCGCTCGTGTGAGATCAAGGCAGAGATTGTTGCTGCTGATGAAAAAGAAGCAGGTATTCGGGCAATTCTCAATTTTGGACATACGTTTGGGCATGCGATAGAGGCAGGATGTGGGTATGGTGTTTATCTGCATGGCGAAGCTGTGTCAATCGGTATGTGTTTAGCTGCAGAATTGTCTTGCAGGCTTGATTATATTTCCTTGAAACAATTGCATCGAATTATTGCACTGCTTGAGCGCACTGGATTACCTACGACGCTACCGGAGCAGTTATCAACAAATGAGTATTTAAAACTGATGGCTGTTGATAAAAAAAATATTGATGGTGAAATCCGTGTTATTGTGCTGGAGCAAATGGGTAAGGCAGGTTTGCCTGTTTCCATCGATACTGTTTTACTGAAAAAAACCATTCAAGACTATGGTGTCATCAGATCAAATGAATCATGAGGTTACAATAGCTGCCCCGGCCAAGGCTAGAGTGGATAAGCCTCAATTGTGGTTGTCGTCTGAACGACAGAAAAAATTTGAACTGTTGATCGATCTAATCAAGACCAGGCAACAGATGATACTTCTCTGCGGTCCTGAGGGGATAGGGAAATCAACGTTTCTTAAACGGCTTGCCAAATCAGGTGATTCGCAACAAATCTGGCACTATTTTGAAAGTCATCGCACATTAAACGTATCAACTATTGTTACTCAATTATCATCTCTTTTGCCAGAGATTGATAAAAGCGACAGTAGTAGCGAGGATGCCGGGGTTGTTAAACAGGTGGTAAGACAGCTCAGAAATCTTGCGAACCATGGGCAGTCAGTTGTCTTGATGCTGGATGATGCAGGCTTGTTGCAAGCAGAAGTGATTACCCGATTGTTTGCGTTTGCCGAAAAGTGCAAAGGGTTACAGTTGATTTTGTCAATCACACCAGATGACTTGTTTATCAAACGTGCAACAGATTCGGTGATTGATGAAAGCTATGTTGTCGAGATTCCGCTATTAACTGAAAAAGAAGTGGAAAGATATACACTGGATTATATACAGGACAATACATCGTTATTGACGATTGACACGATTGATCAGGGCGGGATCGCTGAATTTTACCATCAATCGCAGGGTCTCCCAGGTCTTGTTGAACAGCAATTACTGACAAAGTACTCAAAATTAGCAACAGGGACTGGTGAAATTAAACCAACGACTGTCAAATCAGCTGCAATACTCGTGTTAATCGGCGTGTCAATCTGGGCCGTACTCAGTTATATAGGAACCATGAGGAACACGCAGGGAAGTGTTAATTATATTGAGCTTACCAACGCACCGCCACCAGTAACTGATGTCGATACGACATTGCAGAATTCTCACTCAGACACTGTTGGCATGAGTAAAGACAAGCATCAACAACCTTCATTATTACCAACGACGGAAGAGATTCTGAATGCGACATTGGCAGACGAGGCCGCCTCATTCACTGAGCCAGTCACAACAGCTGTGATTGATGCGCAGGAAGACAGCTCATTAGACACAAGGGATACTCAAAAACAAAAACAATCAACGACGCTGGATGACAGGAGTGTTTCCGGGCAGCAATTACTGTTTCAGGGGGCTCACGGACCAAAATGGATACTGGCACAGAACAAGGACAGCTATACCTTGCAGTTGATGGCGTCACATGAGAAAAATAGATTGCAGGAGTCAATTGATCGCATCGCTGTCTTACGTGATCAGCTGGCTTATTATCAAATGAAGCGTGATGGAAAAAACTGGTATGCGCTGGTTTATGGCATCTATGCGAGTGCTGATGATGCGAAAGTGGCAAGCAAGCAATTACATGGGTTTCCTGGAAAGCCATTCATACAGAAAATTGGCAAAGTACAGACTAGAATTCATGCTTTTGAATGAAAATCATTCATCTGATTAGCATGTTGAAAACAGTTCTTTTGGCGGCATACGCGTCATACTGATTCGGTGGAGTTTTTTCTGTTTGTGTGGATCAAGAAGCCAGAACGAGGTGAGGGTTGCGATGGGTGCATTTGAAATCCATTCAATGACCGAGCCGTTTATTGCTGTATACCAATATCCGTAGTGTCTCGATAATTTCGACAGCTTACAAAATGATACAAGCACTGCAAGATGAATAGCCAGTTGGTGTATAAAAACCCGACAAACTTCGATTTCAAGTCAAGGATGTATTGTGCCTAAAAATGATCTGTTAATTCGCTCATTATTACGACAACCTGTAGAAAGAACGCCTGTGTGGATGATGCGCCAGGCTGGCCGGTATTTACCGGAATATCGAAAAGTTCGAGAGCAAGCAGGTGATTTCCTGAGTTTATGCATGAATCCTGAGCTCGCTTGTGAAGTGACGATGCAACCACTGGATCGATACCGATTTGATGCTGCTATCTTGTTTTCAGATATTTTAACAATTCCACATGCAATGGGTCTTGGGCTGCATTTTGTCGAAGGAGAAGGACCAAAATTCCATCATCCGGTCAGACATTCTGAGGATATTAAAGCGTTACCTGTGCCCGATCCTGAGGACGACTTGGGTTATGTTTGTGATGCAGTACGATTAATCCACAAAACCCTAGATGGGCGTGTCCCATTGATCGGGTTTTCAGGCAGCCCCTGGACACTGGCATGTTACATGGTAGAAGGAGGTAGTAGTCGAGATTTTCGTAAAGTCAAAGGCTTGCTTTACGAACAACCTCAGCTAATGCACGAACTGCTGGAGAAGCTGACAAATGCAGTCAGCGCTTACTTGAATGCACAAATTTCAGCAGGTGTTGAGGTGGTGATGGTATTTGATACCTGGGGAGGGGTACTCAGTGCAGAGGATTATCAACACTTTTCCCTGAATTACACTGCCCGGATAGCAGAAAAAGTACCACAGGAGATACCATCTGTGTTATTTACCAAAGGCGGTGGTCAATGGCTGGAGGCAATGGCTGATTCCGGCTTTGACGGACTTGGGCTGGATTGGACAACCTCAATTACCAGTGCCAGACATCGTGTCGGAGACAAGGTTGCGCTGCAAGGCAATATGGATCCTTTAACACTTTACGCATCACCTGTAGTCATCGAACAGCGCGTTGAGCGTGTGTTGCGACAATTTGGACATGGGTCAGGGCATGTTTTTAATCTCGGTCACGGCATCTTGCCAGATATTGATCCCGCACATGTCGAAGCAATGGTCGAAGCTGTTCATAAAATCAGTCCACAATTCCACCGAGAATAAAGCACAATGACAGCTACGCAGCAAACAGGCTTGTTTCTGGCGATTTGTTTGCCTGCGTATATACTTTTTACTGGTGATTTTGGTGACAACCCAAAAACTCCTGCAATGGCGGCAATTGCATTGATGATGGCATTACTCTGGGTGACAGAAGCAATTCCTCTCTCAGCAACAGCATTGCTGCCGTTGATTCTGTTTCCTGTGCTGGGAATTTCGTCTACCAAAATTGTTGCAACAACGTATATGAATTCCACCGTATTCCTGTTAATCGGTGGTTTTTTAATTGCATTGGCAATGCAGCGCTGGAATTTGCATCGGCGAATCGCACTTGCAGTGCTTTCTGCTTTTGGCGCTCACCCGATGCAGTTAATGGCGGGGTTTATTCTGGCGACAGCCGGGTTATCAATGTGGATATCAAATACTGCAACCACCTTGGTTATGTTACCCATCGCGCTCGCCATACTCAGTCGTTTTGATGCGGTTATTGGCAAGCATGCAACTGAGAAATTAACCACCGGCTTTTTGCTGGCGATTGCTTACTCTGCATCGATCGGCGGAATGATGACACCGGTCGGAACGGCGCCAAATCTGGTTTTTCTCCGCCTTTATGAGGTGAGTCATCATGAGGGTTCAGGACTCGGTTTTACTGAATGGATGTTATTCACGACACCAATCAGCGTTGTTTTGCTGGCCTGTTTAATGATTTATTTATCATTTCGTTACTGTCGTGGCGTTAAAGCAGAATCATCAATCAATGACTTTATCGCGGAAGAGAAAAGCAATCTTGGTGTAATCAGTTTTGAAGAAAAAGTTGTTTCTGTTGTTTTTGCAATCGCTGCCTTGTTATGGATAACGCGTAAGAAAATTCAAACTGATGTATTTACCTTTCCTGGCTGGCAAAGTCTGGTTCCCAATGGTTCAATGATGGATGACAGCACGGTTGCAATCGCGATGGCGCTGATCTTATTTGTGATTCCAGCGCGAACGGGTGATGGTTGCTCAACACGTGTATTGGACCAATCTGTTTTTCAGAAACTGCCCTGGTCTGTTGTATTGCTTTTTGGTGGTGGTTTTGCTTTGGCATCAGGGTTTGTCGATAGCGGGTTATCCAGCTATCTGGCACAACAGGTTGGGGGGTTTACCGAAGTAACATTAGCAACGCAGCTCTTTCTGGTAACCGGCCTGATGACCGCACTGACTGAGCTGACTTCGAATACAGCAACAACCCAGTTGGTATTGCCTATTCTGCAATCGATTGCAGTGTCAATGGAAGTGAAGCCTGAATGGTTGATGATACCCGCAACACTGGCCGCTTCATGTGCGTTCATGTTTCCGGTAGCGACTCCACCGAACGCAATTGTATTCAGTAGTGGACAGCTAAAAATGAGCGAGATGCTGAGTGCGGGTTTGATATTAAATGTGATTGCGATTATTACCATTTCAGTGTTGACAAAATGGCTACTGCCACTGGTCTTGGGAGTTTGAGATGACGTATAAAAATCCCTGGAAACTGATTTCCAGTAAAAAAATGTTCGAGAATCCATGGTTCAGAGTTGAAGAAGACCGGGTCATCAACCCGGCTGGTGCTGAAGTGAGTTATGGCAAGGTGTTATTTAACAATGTTGCTGTTGGAATCGTTCCACTGGATAACGATGGAAATACCTGGCTGGTTGGTCAAACCCGTTATGTTCCGGATGTCTATTCGTGGGAAATTCCAATGGGCGGTTCACCAATCGGAGAAGATTTGATAACAACCGCAAAGCGAGAACTGAAAGAAGAAACAGGATTATCAGCGCAAACCTGGACTCCTTTCCTGCATCTGTATATGTCAAATTCCGTATCAAATGAAGAAGCCTATGTGTATATTGCTGAAGATTTAAAACTCGGAGAAACAGCGTTTGAAGACAGTGAAGATATCACAGTAAAAAAATTACCTTTGAAACAGGCAATACATATGGCATCTGAAGGTCAGATAACAGACGCAATTAGTGTCGCAGCATTATTCAAACTGGGTATGAACATCTCGCAAAGCTCACAGAATCGATCATCCTCTGTTGAATGATGACAATGTCATTGTTTGAACCGGT
>DRLZ01000083.1 GCA_011322755.1 Crenotrichaceae bacterium | reverse complement strand
TTGGATTAGGAGATTGATTTAGTATCTCAGACTCCACAGAAGTTATTTTAGCTTCTGCTTCCTCTAATTTCTCGCCAAAATCCGCTTCGAAATGCTTTGTTTTTATTTTCCGAACATCTTTTAACCTTTCAGCAATAGGGCCTCTAAATAAGAGTGCTACCCCGGCAACTGCAACAGGCCATGAGAGAAGCTGCCCAATTGTATTTGATATGAAAGTAAGTGTATCCATGGCCTCTATGCTACTTTTATTCGCCTAACGCTTTGTAGACATCACATTCAACGCATTGTTTTACATCAATTATGACGCCTATTTCTTGTAAGGCAATATAACTTGTTGAATTATTATCCATTGACGCACTCTAACGCGTCATTTAACATAGCACAAACGTCACTTAAATGCTATGCCATTCAGTTTAATGCAAAATAAACCAAAGTTACTCGATCGGGTTCGATATAAAATTCGCTATAAACATTATAGTATTCGTACTGAACAATCTTATCTGAGTTGGATTCGTCGTTATATCCTGTTTCATGAGAAACGCCATCCTGCCGAGATGGCAGAAAAAGAGGTTGAGGCATTTTTAACGCACCTTGCTGTTGATCGAAAGGTATCATGTTCTACTCAAAACCAGGCGTTTAGCGCTTTGTTGTTTCTGTATAAGGAGGTGCTTGATATTGAGCTTGTCAAGCTGAATGCAACGCGTTCAAAATTACCTGAGCGTTTGCCTGTTGTGCTTTCTGCGCTGGAAGTTCAGTCCTTACTTGCGCGTCTGGATGGGGTTGAGCATTTGATGGCGAGTTTGCTCTATGGTTCGGGCTTGCGTTTGATGGAATGTGTGCGTATACGCGTGAAAGATGTTGATTTTAATTATGAACAGTTGACGATTCGAAATGGAAAAGGCAATAAGGATCGGGTTACGATGTTACCGCAATCTGTGGCTGATGGTTTGCGTCTGCAGCTTGATAAAACCAGACTGATTCATCAGCAGGATGTGTCTGAGGGTTTTGGTGAGGTTTACTTGCCTTTTGCTTTGGAGCGAAAATACCCGAACGCGGCAAAGGAGTGGGGTTGGCAATATGTGTTTCCTGCCAGTAAGCGCTCAGTTGATCCGCGTTCTGGTAAAGTGCGCCGTCATCATATCAGTGAGCAGCGTTTACAGCGGGCGGTTAAAAAAGCTGTACGCGCAAGTCACATTGATAAACCAGCAAGTTGCCATACTTTTCGTCATTCTTTTGCAACTCATTTGCTTGAAACGGGTTATGATATTCGCACTGTTCAGGAGCTGATGGGGCACGCTGATGTGTCGACTACGATGATTTATACTCATGTGCTGAATAAAGGCGGCAAAGGGGTGCATAGTCCGCTTGACAGGTTCAGCTGAGCTGAAGACAGTCTATTCAGTTGTGACGGTTGTGGCCTCATTTTTTACCGCTGCGCTCATGGTGTGCCAGGGTAATGTGGCGCATTTTACCCGGCTTGGGTAGTCGCGTACGCCGGCGAGTACTGCCAGTTTTCCGAGTTCTTCCAGTTTTATCTCATCATCGTGGCTGGTGGTGATGTTGTGAAATTGTTCAAACAGTTGTTCGGCTTGTTTGACGGTTTTACCTTTGATCATTTCTGTCATCAGGGATACTGAGGCCGTGGAGATGGCACAGCCTTCGCCCTGAAAACTTGCATTTTGAATGATTTCGTTGTCATCAATCAATAAATACAGGGTTAACCGATCGCCACACAAAGGATTATAGCCATCGACGATACGGTTGGCATTTTCCATGACGTGAAAATTACGCGGGTTGCGATTATGATCAAAAATAACCTCTTGATAGAGGTTGCGCATTTCGTCTTGCAGCATTAACCAAATACCTCGATTACCTGTTTGAGTCCGTCAATTAATACGTCGACTTCTTCTCTTGTATTATACAATCCAAACGATGCCCTGGCTGTTGCCGGAACCTGATAATAGTCCATGACCGGCATTGCGCAATGGTGCCCAGCACGAATGGCGATGCCAAGATGATCCATTGCTGTACCGATGTCGTGCGGATGAACGCGTTCCAGTACAAATGAAAAAATGGCACCTTTGTCTGCCGCTGTGCCAATTGGCTTGAGCTGCGGAATCTGTTCTGCTTGTTGCTGGCAATATGCCAGTAATTCAGCTTCGTGGTTTGCGATTGCATCGAGTCCGATTGTGTTGATGTAGTCCAGCGCCGCACCTAAGCCAATCGTGTCAACAATACTTGGTGTGCCGGCTTCGAACTTATAGGGGATGGGGGCGTACTCGGTTTCTTCAAAGGTCACCCGGCGAATCATGTCGCCACCACCTTGCCAGGGCGGCATGGCTTCCAGTAATTGCTGTTTACCGTACAAAATACCAATACCGCCAGGTGCATAGAGTTTGTGCCCGGATACCGCGTAAAAATCA
Organism: Crenotrichaceae bacterium; assembly: GCA_011322755.1. Classification (GTDB taxonomy): domain Bacteria; phylum Pseudomonadota; class Gammaproteobacteria; order Methylococcales; family DRLZ01; genus DRLZ01. The sequence continues at coordinate 2,911 of DRLZ01000083.1, read as the reverse complement.
CAATCAAGATCCTGAACATCAACCTGCATATGCGGTGCAGCTTGTGCGCCATCCAGTAATACCGGAATGCCGTGCTGGTGCGCCTGGGCAATCATTTGTTTTACAGGATTAATGGTTCCCAATGCGTTTGACATGTGCGATAGCGCCAGGAGTCGTGTTTTTGGGCTGAGCAGCTGTTCAAACTGGTTAAGATCCAGCTCGCCTTGTTGATTGATCGGAATCACCTTGAGGATTGCACCGGATTGTTTGCAAAGCATTTGCCATGGAACAATATTTGAGTGATGCTCCATCGCGCTGATGAGAATTTCATCACCTGAATTGATGTAACGATTACCATAGCTGTACGCAACCAGATTAATCGCTTCTGTGGCACCACGTACAAAGATGATTTCCTTTTCGCTTGCCGCATTGAAATGTTGCTGTACTTGTTTGCGAACAGCTTCGTAAGCAAGGGTTGCGCGCTCACTTAGCGTGTGAACGCCGCGATGGACGTTGGCGTAGTCTTTCTGGTAAAAATTGCTGATGGCATCAATAACACAGTGTGGTTTTTGTGTGGTGGCGGCATTATCCAGATAAACCAATGGCTTGCCGCGTACTGTTTGAGACAGAATCGGGAAATCGCTGCGCAGTCGATGCACATTTAGAGGCGGCGTTTGAGTGATATTCATTGTGCTACTCATAACCAGTCGACCCGAATACTTGCCTGTGGAAAACGCTTGAGTAATTTGTTCAAGACCATTGTTTTTAGTTCAGCAGAGTTGATGGTTTCCAGCAATTCATTTGCAAAGCCGAAGGTTAAAATATTGCGCGCTGTGGTTTCGTCAAGACCACGGCTACGCAGATAAAACAGCGCAGATTGTTCCAGCGCGCCAACTGTAACCCCATGTGCGCACTGCACATCATCAGCATCAATTTCCAGTTGAGGCTTGGTATCAATCATTGCATTTTCCGACAATAACAGGTTTTTATTGCTCATGTCAGAATCGGTGTTTTGAGCATCGTTGTGAACCACAATACGCCCCTGAAAAATGGCATGTGATTTGTCATCAGCAATATTTTTGTAATTGATACGACTCACCGCATCCGGTTGTTGATGGTCGATTCGCAAATGGTTGTCAATATGTTGCGAGCCATTCACAAGGGTTAATCCAGAATGATTGCAGACTGCACTCTGACTGAGCTCAGTCTGCATGTCATGACGTACCAGCTGACCGCCAAAATTGAAATTTTGATGCGTTACATTTGCGTTTTCGGCCAGCTGGCAAAATGTACTGCTGATATGGTAGGTGTGATCGCTTTCATCCTGGATGTTATCGATAACAATGGCAGCGCCTTCGCCTGCGATGACTTCTGTGACTGCGTTACAAAAATGTGTGTTGTCTGTACCTGTCCAGATTTCTGCGATATGGCAACCTGAATTTTGCTCGGCAATAACCAGATTACGTGGCGTCATCATCGCGCCTGCAGTAACCCCAAAGAAAATCAGCTGTATCGGCTTTGTAATGGTGATATCAGCAGGGATATGGACGAATGCACCATCATTGAAAAATGCTGTATTCAAACAAGAAAAACCATGACTGTTAGAATTTGTTGTATCTAGCCAGATTTCGACCAGCTCTGGATGATGCTCGATTGCGGCGGCAAGATTACAGATCACCACATTATTCGGGATGTCATCAAGTTTTGAAAGATTCGCCTGAAAAAAACCATCAATAAAAACCAGCACAATCGCATCTGACAGCTGATGCCTGATGATTTGTTGTGTGTCTACCAAGCCAGCAGTCACAACGGGTTTGAAGCTGTGTTGCTGGAGTTCACGAATTCGGGTATAACGCCATTCCTCGTCTTTGCGTCCGGGTAAACCCATGTCGGTATAGGTATCCAGTGCTTGCCGGCGTTGTTGTTGTAGCCAGGGGAGCTGATGCCCGCTCAGCTGATTGCTGACAAGACGAAATTGTTCTCGAAAATGATCCAAGGTAATATCCGCTGTATCCATTAGCCTGTTGTACCCGTTGGTGCTGCCTCAATCCATCCATAGCCTTGCTCTTCCAGCTCGTCAGCCAGACTAATGTCGCCCGACTTAACAATGCGTCCTTCGGACAAAACATGGACATAATCCGGCTGAATATAATCCAGCAGTCGCTTGTAATGGGTCACTATCACAAAGGCCCGATCCGGTGAGCGCAGTGAATTTATACCTTCTGAAACGATTTTCAGTGCATCGATATCGAGTCCTGAATCAATTTCATCCAGCACCACAAGTCGAGGCTCAAGCACAGCCATTTGCAGGATTTCATTACGCTTTTTCTCGCCGCCGGAAAACCCGACATTGACATCGCGATACAGGAATTTGTCGTCAATATTCAGCTCTCTGGCCTTTTCTTTTACAATCTGTAAAAAATCGATGGCATCCAGCTCACTTTCACCGCGATAATTACGGATTGCATTTAACGCAGCCTTCAACATATACATATTGCTCACGCCTGGAATTTCAACCGGATATTGAAAGCCTAGAAACAAACCTTCGCGAGTTCGAATCTCAGGTTCCATATCCAATAGATTCTTGCCATCAAATGTTACGTTACCTTGTGTAACCTCATAGCCTTCGCGACCAGCAAGCACATAAGCGGTAGTGCTTTTACCGGAACCATTTGGCCCCATAATGGCGTGTACCTCTCCGGCGTTTACTTTGAGGTCAATTCCATTGAGAATGGACTTGTCATTGATTGATGCGTGTAAGTTCTGGATTTCCAGCATGGTTGTTTTTGGTTCCTGAAATAATTTATGACTTGAATGTATCGAATGTTGTCGGGTTGCAGCTCGCTGGCAGGTTTTTTGTCAGTCAAATTAAACTGTTTTGCTCGCCGAACCGCAATCCGCATGCGCTAGCCGACACTGCCTTCCAGACTAA
>DRLZ01000082.1 GCA_011322755.1 Crenotrichaceae bacterium | reverse complement strand
TCTGTAAATCCTGATTTTACAACCTGATTACCTTGACAGTGCGGGCATTGTATTTCTCGATAACTCGGCATGGTTTCTTCCTGTTTGATTATTCTACTGATTATATACCACAACAACAGGTTCAATGCATTACCTCAGTGTGAAGTTGGATCTGTAAACCGGGGATTGGTTGGCGTTATGTGGGGAAAGTGCTCGTGGCGTTTAATCCTTCTCCGTTTGTCCTTATTAAGAGACCGGCTATCGGTATTTTGGAAATAGGGTTTTGCCTGACCTTGAGTTGCCTTTAATGTTAGTGGCAAATGCGGAGTCTTTATGTGGTCACTTTTTCAAGTTTTTTACTGAATGAGCTTCGTGTTGGTCCTTTGTTCATACGGTTATGTTTCTATATATTTCAATGTAGATAGCGGTGAAATATGAATATATTTATAGTGTAAGTATTTAGTGGTGCAGGCGGTTGTACTTCCCTGAAAATATACTTCTTTCAACTTGTTACGATGTGAATCACGATAATGAAAAATGATGTTGTGAGATAAACGGTAGGGCGGTAGCGTGTTTGAAACTGGCCCTTATCCGGGAAAATGAACTGGTGTCAAATTTTTTTGTGAGGTTGCTCACATTTATTAAATTTATAGCTCTATATAATTTGCTGGCGACACTGAAGTCACTGTAATGGGTCGTATTTTGGGCTGAAAGTTCTAATTACAAGCCTATTGTCAGTATCAACTTAAAATTACACATAGATTCAGGGTCTATTCTATTATGCAGGGTATTCAAGGGCATTCGTTAAGTAGGGATTCAAATATGAAGGAATCAATGAAAAATCAATCCATAAACTTCTCAGAGAAAACCTGTAAAGTTCGTTTTTTAGCGGTCTTTGTCTTGTTTTTATCCTGTTTTTTTGGCACGGCGCAGGCCGCAGAAAAGCTTTTTAACTTGTGGGTGATTCCTCAAGCGCCGGGTGTCTCGGATGGCATAGGAGGGCTTGATCCTGTACAAATTAAGAATACTCAATTCAAGTTAATACTAAGCTCAGTAAATAATCTTTCCCCGGGGCAGCAGTTTGATGTGCCATTGCTGGATGGCGAAACGACAGTTGTCGGTACGGTACAGCCAGCCTTTACCAATCTGGCTGGAGAGGCTGTGCAGGTGTTGGCGCTGAGTGGTGGGCGAGGCTCGTTAGAGCTTACCTATACAGGCGGAACGGTTTCCGGAATTCGGTTGTTTGATCAGGTCCAGAAGAAACTTTATCAGGCAGGGATTGATGCAAATGGGGATGGTACATTTGTTGAGGGCGATCCGAATTCCTATGAATGTATTGATTATCCGTTGCCGGCAGCAGGCGCTGCGCTTGGGCAGCCAGAAGTTTCGGCTTTAATCCCGGATCTCTCGACGTTGCAGCATCTGGAAAGTCGGCCTGGATCCCCTAACGTTTTGTATATTAACTATTGGGGTGGTGTGTTACCGGGTGGAACAGCATGGAGTGCTGACCCTATTCCTTATCAGGAGTTTGGCGGTGGAAATGATGGAACCTTCTCGGCTGATCAACGCTACCGTATGTGGCTAGGGTGGCGTGAGGCATCTGAAGACTATGCGGCATTTAATATCAATGTCACTACAGATCAAGCGGTTTTTGACGCAACACCGAAAAACCATCGTGTACAAATTATTTCAACAGTATCAGTGAGTAATGTAACGCCTGCTAATGGTGCTGGTGGGGTCGCTTATGTCGGTATTTTCGGAATAAATAGTGATTACTATGCGACAGGTTGGGCCTACAACAGCAGTGCCAGTTCCCATGGAATGACCATTTCTCATGAATCCGGCCACCAAATGGGCTTGGATCATGACGGGACAAGTTCTCTGGGGTATTACAGTGGGCATGGCGAATGGGGTCCAATTATGGGGGCACCATTTGGAAAGGAGTATGTTCAATGGAGCAAGGGTGAGTACCCAGATGCTAATCAGTTTGAAAATGATCTGAATATTGTTAATGGAAAATTAGGCAGCGTTGCTGATGATGCAGGTGATACGATTGCAACAGCTACAGCGATTGGAACACAAGTAACCGATCAGGAAGGCCTGATCGCTCCTTTTGGTCTTGCTGGAACAGTAGATGTCGACTACTACACCTTTACGCTAGACTCATCAGCTGCAACACAAATTCAGGTGATACCCACCATTATTGATGACGACAGTGATGAACAATATGGTACTAATCTCTCAATGAGAGCTACGTTACTCGATAGTGCGGAAAACCCGGTTGCGGGGCAAATTCCTGTGGATGGGTTAATACCGACCTACAATCCAATTACCAATATTCTCACCTACGATGGTACGCTCGAGGCTGGGACTTATTACCTGAAAATAGAAGCAGAGTCGCCAGACTTGAACTGGTCTACTGGTTTTGGTGAGTATGGGAATGGGGGGTTGTATCGGGTTTCTGTTAATGCCGATAACTCTTCGGGTGATACGACCCCTGATCCATTCGCCTTTGTTGATCAGGATCAAGTTTCTTTGGAAACATTGATAGAATCAAATCCTATTACAATTACTGGAATCACTGACCCAGCAACTATTTTGGTACAAAATGGAGAGTATAGTGTTAATGGGCAGGACTATACGAGTATAGCGGGGTCTGTTGTGAATGAAGATGTTATTCGAGTTAGACATACTTCCTCTAGCGATTCACTAGACACCGTAGAAACTACACTTGATGTGGGTGGCGTTTCGGATACCTTCAGTACAAAAACAGCAAAAGCAGATACCAAGCCAGATAGAATTAGTTTTGCTGCGGTAGTCAATGCTTCTCCATCAACACTGCTTGAATCAAGTCAGGAGACTGTGAGTGGTATCAATGCACCGACCCCGGTCAGTGTGTCAGGAGGGGAATACCGGATTAATGCTGGAGCCTATACCACTGAAAATGGAACAGTACACAATGGAGATACAGTCCAGGTACGTCATACTTCCTCCTCAAGAAGCAAAGGTAAGGTTAGAACTACATTAAAGGTTGGAAACCTGTCTGCCAGTTTTCAAAGTACTACCCGAAGTCTTGACACCAAGCCGGATAAAATTAGTTTTACAGCGGCATTAAATGTCTCTCCATCAACATTGATTGAATCAAGTCAGGAGACTGTGAGTGGTATCAATGCACCGACCCCGATCAGTGTGTCAGGAGGGGAATACCGGATCAATGCTGGGGTCTATACCACCCAAAACGGAACAGTAAACAATGGAGATACAATC
>DRLZ01000081.1 GCA_011322755.1 Crenotrichaceae bacterium | reverse complement strand
AGCCAATTTGTTTTTTAATGTGGTCGCCAAACGCTATGAGCACAGCAGCATTATAGTGACCAGCAATTTACCATTTTCGCAGTGGTCAACAGCATTTGCTCAGGATCAAACACTCACTGCGGCCTTACTCGATCGACTCCTGCATTATGCCCATATCGTGCAGATATCAGGACAAAGCTATCGGTTAAGAAACAAAAAACAGCAGGGATTATTCCAGTGATGACGCAATCACAGAAAAAGGAAAGTTAGTCAATGTTTAAGGGGGTGGGTCAATTTTATTTTAGCGTTTTTAGAGGATAACCGGGTCAGTTTTACATTGTTGTTGACACTTTCTTTCGGTTCATTGTAATGCTCATTGTTTGTTCTCCTATGGGAGCTTAGTTAACAATGAGTCGTTACACAATTTAATTTACAGGCTCAACAATTTCAGTGAAATAATCAAAGATTGTTCGTTAATAATCAATGACCCATTTAACCATCCAGTCATTGGAGGCTGCTATGTCATTTTCTAGGATTATTATTTTTAGCCTATTATTTGTTACAGGTAATTTCGCATATGCTGCCTGTAATAGCACTCGCTGCACAGGAAAAGTTTCATTTATTTATATCAATCAAGATGCCATCAGAGTCAAGATAAACGAGGATATGTCACAGCTAAACTGTGAATTATCAGATGACCAATATGTGACTTTAAACTCAACGCATCCTTTTCTTGAAGAAACCTATAAAACCCTGCTCGCTGCGCATTTATCTCAAAACCCAGAATTTACGGTTCGTATCACAGAATTCAGCCAAGGCTGTGACATCACATATGTGACTTCTCGTCTGAGTCCAGACTGGGTTGAGCCAAACACTGGCGGGGGAGGCACACTACCACCTGGGCCAGCTGAAGAGCCACCAATCTGTGGTAAAACCGGAAAACCATTACCGCAGTGTGAGCTATAACCATATTGATTTGCCAAGTTGAAATCAAGAACACTTTTTTGCTTCCTTGTCGTCATAGAAATGAACATGGCGACACTCTGAGGTCTCATTGAGACAACAATGCTTGAACCGGAGTTCTGATATGAAAAGTAGCACTATATCCCTAATAGTCATGACGCTGGTCTGTGTGCTTTGTCTTACCACACAACAAGCAAGGGCAGTATCCAACAGCTGTGAGTATACTGGCCCGCTTGCACCGATAAAAGGAGAGCTAATTGATACAGTACGTGTGATGACAATGAATGTTTGGGGGCAAAAAGAATTTAAAGAAAGTGACTCGAAATGTCAGGCACGTCTAAAAACAATTGGCAATAATATTGCTATTACCTCACCACGTTTCAATATTGTAGGATTAACTGAAGTGCATCCTGATTATGTTGGTATTACCTGTGATGGAAGCAAGTTAGTTGATAGTATCCAAAGCAACGGTGAATATATTGGTAATAAAGCGCGATGGGGTCATCCCGAAACTTCAGCAATTGCTTATGACGGTGGTATCAGCCTGTTTTCAACAACCGCGTATGAGTGGCACCCCTATGAAAAACATGTGCATCAGTATTCGCCTAAGCACAAATCAAGAACTGCTATGGGATTTATTTTCGCAACAATCCAGTTAAAATCGGGAATTGCACTTGATGTTTATGTAACTCACATTCATTCAACCACTGGCACTGTTCCCGGAACAAACTGTAACCAAGCATGCAAGTTCAAAGAGCTTCAACAGCTGGCATATGGTATTCATGAACGCAGTGCGAATAGTGGCAATCCAGTCTTGGTAATGGGAGATTTTAATATCGGTGGACCAAATCCAACCGCTGATCATTGCCTGGGAAACAAAGGGTATGGCGATATCATGGATGTGCTACGCAATCCTCGGGATATGTGGTTAGAAGCCCATCCGCATATAGCAGGTTCAACCCATTCAGATGAACGAATTGATTTTATGTTCTTCCTGACAGATGCATATTTTACCAGTAGTCCTTATGAACTAACCATTTCTAATTCGGAAACAGTGAAATTAATACAGTGGAAAATGTCTGGGTTTAGTAAAAACCTGATTTGGCATCAAGGACCCTTCCGAGTTTCAGATCATTTTGGTATTGAAGCAACTTTAGAGGTGCGTAAGCGCTTGGGATTACCAACAGCATTTACTGCGATTGATTGAAACCCATAAGATTCTGTCAATTTGGAGCTTGTGTAGGGCGGATGAGCTTGTACCATCCGCCTTGTGGATTAACTTAACACAGCCTATCGTTCTCCTACCTTCATTGTCTCGAGTGCGGTAGATACTCTGTTTAAGGCCAAGTCATAGTGTCGTTTATTTTGACTGCTCCATAGATTCTATGGATTGCGTCAAATCGAGTGTTATCGAAAGGCTTGTCATGTTTCAACATGCCATGGATCGCATGTAGCAATATACGTATCACTGGACAGTAGGTGTCAGGTTTTGCAATCCAATAAGTAGCATTGAAATCACCGATTCTGGTTAATTTGAGCGATAAAGATAAACTGTCCTAATTGTTCTGATGTGTAGCCAATTACGTGAACACAATCTGATCTGTCAAATCCAGATGAAATTTCTCAGCCTATCCCGGGGAGCCAGCGTGCAACTGATTTCGTGTAATCAAACCATTCATCGCCAAATTGATGAGCCAGAATCCTTTCTTCACCGAAAACAACTCTGACATAAAAAGCAGTTGCCATAAAAGCAGTATATATGGCAAGCAATGGTGAGCCTGCATAGATCACCCAGCCACCAAGCATGATGATAATGCCAACATACATCGGGTTTCTACTGTAACGATACAAGCCAACAATTACCAGGTTTTTTGGAGGATCCCAGGGGGCTAATGTGCCGCGTCCTGAGACCAGAAAATCTCGCACGCACCACAGCAGTATCACTGTTCCAAAAAACATCAACACAATTCCGGATATGGAACCAGTCATACGATAACTATCATGTGTAGAAATATATGCCGGAAGAATCCCTGCGAAAATACCTGGCAGGGCGAGAAAGGCAAGCAGTGCTCTATACAGCATGGAATAATATGTTTACTGTGATGTGATTACAGATGACTGTTTAACGAAGGGTAGAGGTGTGAAGGAAAGCACTTTACTTTATCTGAGCTATGTGACTTTATCAACTCTATCTGATCAGGGGTAAACCCGTGATGATGTCTGGCGATCAAGCTTTTATCAATCGATCAGACTATTTTGGCATGGGCGATTGATTTACAAGGGCTCCGGTATTAGCGTTGGTGTATGTCATTGTCTTTGTTGAGGAGACCGAAATATCTCAGTACACGCTGTCGCCCGGTTAACCAATCAGGGAATTGTCGTTATAACACGTCAAAACAACTGGTTGGTTTTGTATATGGGTTTGCACATCACACCTATTTCCCGCGGGTGCATCAGCTTATACAGATTGTGCGTAGTCTCTATTTGCGGAAAGATTCCTAGCCCGCATTGGCAAGAAAATAAGCCGTGATTACATTGGGATCGTATTGCAGGTTTGGCTTCCAGGCAATATTGGTGGATTCCATAATCTTCCTCAGCCCTTGTTTTTCTACAAGCAGATTCAGGTAGTAACGATATGGCGGGTAGCCAATACCGTTATTACCGT
>DRLZ01000080.1 GCA_011322755.1 Crenotrichaceae bacterium | reverse complement strand
GATTAAAAAGATGTAACCGCCAGGTTTGGTCGCGCGTACCATATCCAGCCAGCTTAGCCAGAAATATTCGATATGTTCAAATGCCTGACCGGATACCAGTACATCAGCCTGGTGAGTGTTAATGGGCAATATATATGGATTAGACATCACTTTGTCAACATTAGGCCCTTCACGCATATCAATACCAGTGTATTGCCACTGATTATTGAGAAACAAATCCTTGTAACTGCCGTTCACATCGTAACTTCCGATATCAAAAATATTCAGCTGCTGGCCAGCCATGTTGGCTAAATAACGCTGAGTCAGGTCTTGTACGTGTTGATATGAACTAATATGCACTTTGTGTCCTTGTTTTGGTTTGGAAAATTACCAGCATGTTTACTTTATGTAGTAGTAATCCCACGCGTTCATTCACTGCAATTCGTGATCATCACTGAGTAACATGGTGAGCAACGACTCGTGATACTTTAACCAAAAGATTGTTATTTAGTGTGGATAAAACCATCATGCATGAAATAAATGATTTGATACTGTGTTTTTTAGAATTGCAGGCGATGCGTAAGGAAATCCCGCCTCTTGCAGCGACAAAGAATGCAGCAAGAGGCGGGTATTTAGTTCGATTTACAAACGACTGGTTGCGGGAGAAACCTGCTAAAGTTCTTACCGGGAGCTGGCTAGAACGAGGAAACGCCTCAGGCTCAATAGTTTACTTTTCTGGGTAATTGCTTTGCCTGGGCAATCCAGTCTTCAACCTGACTGAGTCCAGCGACCTGACGTACCAGTTTTTTCTCAGTATTGATTTCCTGCATTTTGGAATGAAGATTTTCAGCATTTCGCTGCGCTAATTCTGGTACCGTATCGACACCTGCAAATTCCAGCAGATCTGCATATTGTGTGCTGATCCCTTTTACTCTGGAAAGATCTGCACGATTAACCCAGTTGAGAATCTGTTTTTCACTCACTCCGGTTTTATCCGCGATCTCTTTGCGCGCCTTTTTTTCGCAACAACTATCCAGCAGATTTTCTATGGTTTTAATGCCTTCAGCTTCAAGTTTTGCTTGATAGGTATCACCGATCCCTTCTATTTCAGATAGCTTTGCCATCATCTTCTCCTATAAATGAAAGTGTGGATTATCCATTCTTGTGTAAAATTGCTTGTTATCACATTCCAGTTCTATTTCAGAAGGTAATTTATTATCCTTCTGTTTCTACATGTATTTTTTCAATGCTATTATGTTGGCAAGGATGTAACGATTATACTTGGATTTTACCAAGCCATTCGGGTAAAAAATTATGAGTAATATCTATACTTACAGTTAAGTCTGAGGTTCACATTTTAACAGGGAGGATTATATGGGTAAATACAATCAACCAATCGGTCTGAAGTTAGTGCAATGCATTTTTTGTTTGATGTTGCTTTGTTCTGCAACGAACGCAATGGCATTTACACCTGAAGATGGGTGGTGGTGGAATCCACAAGAGCCTGGTCGGGGTTTTAATCTTGAAATACAAAATGGTACGATTTTCCTTGCTACATTTATTTACGATAGTGACGGAAAGGCTGTTTGGTATAGTGGTTCAGGGACGTTAAATACAGATAATACAGCTACATTTGATGTCTTTGAATTTGAAAATGGTCAATGTGTGCAATGTGATTTTCAGGCTGCAGACCTGATCGGCACAGCTGAGACGATTACGCTGCGTTTTTTTACCGGGAGCACCGGTGAACTGGACTGGAGTAATGGTACAGTTCCAATTCAGCGGTTTAATTTCAACCTGGGGGGAAACTGGCAGCAGCAACTGATGGGTGAATGGGCGTTTGTTTCAGGAACCAGCGTTTTACCAGCTTACACTGGTGATCGTGTGATATTTGATGGGTTGAATCCAGACAATTCACAAATTGTTACCGGGCATCGGGTTGGCAACTCGAATGCAAGTATTTCGGTGTTTGATGTCGATCAGAGCACAGGTCCAATCGATGGGTTCACACGTACAGGTTTAATGGTTACAAATAGCACAACGCTCAGGTTGTATGCATTAAATCTTTCAGGCTTGAACAGGATTGACGGAATTACTGTCGATGTTCCTTTATCTGCACCAGCTGATAGTTTTAATCAGACTCTGATAGATCAAGGCGTTCCATTCGTTGGTTTTAGAATCAAATAGGTGCATCGTTAGTGGCCTGGTCTCTCATGATCTGATGCCAATGCCTTTATGCAGTAGCCATAGACTGAAACAGGCTAACACGACCACCAGACCAGATAGCATGATGAAAGTCGTTGGGATATCAATGTCTGAATTCCCGACGACGCCATATCGAAAAGCATTAATCATATAAAATATCGGGTTGACCAGTGATACTTTTTGCCAGAACTCAGGAAGCATTTGAATCGAGTAAAACACTCCACCGAGATAGCTGAGCGGTGTTAAGACAAAGTTTGGGACGATAGCGATGTCGTCAAAGGTTTTGGCGAAAGTGGCATTGATAAAGCCAGCCAGGGAAAACGTCATTGCAGTCAGTAGAAAAATACTCACTGTAATTCCCCAATGATGAATGGTAATGTGAGTAAATACATTGGCAATGAGCAAGATAACAGTGCCGACAATCGCGCTGCGCACTACACCACCACCACAATAACCCGCAATAATTACCCAGTTCGGTACTGGAGAAACAATCAGCTCTTCGATATTGCGTTGAAATTTGGTCGAGAAAAAGGATGAGACAACATTCGAGTAGGCACTGGTAATCACTGACATCAAAACCACGCCGGGCACAATAAAATCCATGTAGGATAGCCCGTTTACTTCACCGATCCGATTGCCTATCAATGTCCCGAAAATCAGAAAATATAACGACGTTGTGACTGCAGGCGGAAGTATTGTCTGTGGCCAGATTCTCAGAAAGCGTTTTATTTCTTTATACAACAATGTTGTCAAAGCAACACCAGAGATTGAACGTGGTTTAGGTTTTCTTTTTCTATTGTTAGACATGGGATTATTGCGCTGAGTCGACCAGATTTAAAAACAGTTGTTCCAGACGGTTGGTTTTGTTTTTCATGCTACTGACCTTGATTCCGGCTTCGGTTAATCCACTGAACAATGGATTTAAATCAAGTCCACGCGGGATATCAGCAATCAGGGTTTTGCTATCAGAAAGATTGAGATGATAACCGCTGATTTCAGGCAATTCGGATACTGGATCATGCAGGTTAAGAATAAAGCTGTCGATTTCGAGTTTGTTTAACAAGCTTGTTATATCGGAATGTTCGACGATTTGGCCATCATTAATAATGGCGATATTTCGACACATGCTTTCAGCTTCTTCAAGATAATGTGTGGTTAGGATAATGGTTGTTCCTGCTTCATTGATTTGTTGCATTAAATCCCACATTGAACGTCGGATTTCAATATCAACACCTGCAGTAGGTTCATCAAGAATCAATAGTCTGGGAGAATGTACCAGTGCTCTGGCAATCATTAAGCGTCGCTTCATGCCGCCAGACAAGTGTCGGGTAATTGTCTTTCGTTTATCCCATAAATCAAGTTGCTGCAGGCAGTATTCAGCACGTTCGCGAGCCTGATGGAAGGGAATGCCATGGTAGCCAGCATAAATTGTTAACACATCAATTGTTGTTTCAAATTGATTAAAGTTAATCTCTTGAGGAACCAGCCCGAGGCAGCGTTTAACCGCATTTTTTTGAGTGTCCAGATCATAACCAAAGACACTGACTTTTCCTGCTGTTTTATTG
>DRLZ01000079.1 GCA_011322755.1 Crenotrichaceae bacterium | reverse complement strand
CGACAAAGCAACACCTTACGGCAAGGATGCAAATTTCGCCAACGCGTGTTATAGCTGCCACACAACAGTCAAAAAAGATGATTATGTGTTTACCCGACCGGTTTCTCTACCCTGATCTGACGCAGCCAGAGCCTCTGATTCAGAATGCGCTGCTTGTCTGCTGATTGTGAGTTTTCTTCAGGATTAGACGCTTTTAAATCTGCCTCGGTTTAATCAATTCAATGCGCAATCTGTTAATCCGCCCCGTTCTCATCGTCAGTGTTATTCTGGGGATCTTTATCATTGGAGAGCTGATTGTCATTGGCGGGCTGGCCTGGCGTAATCACCAGCGTCTGGATATTCTCAAGCAGGATATCAGCAATGGGCACCGTCTTGAAGACAGTATGATTTTGTTATTGAGTCATCAGTTACAACACAGTGGCGCCAACAACAATCAGTCGATTGAAGTTGAATCAAGACAATGGGATTCCATCAAAGACCCTGAAATGCGGGCTGATATCAAGCAATTACAGCAAGCATTCGCGAATACATCACACGGCGATCTCCAGAGCCTGATGCAGGCGTTGAATACCACCCGTCAGCTGTTTTTACGTCACACCCGAAAAGAAGAAAACCTGCTCAACAAAATCGGCAATGACAGTCGGCTGGAGTTTGAGCTGGCAGTCACATTGCCACTGGTACTCATTATCGGAGTCATTTTAATCGGACGCTATTTTTTCAAGCGCAATGTACTGGCTCCTCTGGATTCCCTGAAAAATTTACTCCAAAAACTCGCTGATGGAGATCGCCAGCCTATTCAGCTTGAATCCAGTGATCCCGTCATGCAGCCGTTGTTTGATAACTATAATCAATTAGTCATGCGCTTGACTGAACTGGAAAAAGAGCAGCTCAATTACACCAGCAGCCTGGAATCAAAAGTACACCAGATCACCTCGGAATTGCTTGAGCAAAGTCAGCAAATTGCCCGAAGTGAACGTTTGTCTGTGGTTGCAGAGCTGGCTGCCAGCACCGCACATGAATTACGTAACCCACTGGCGGGGATTCAGATGGCACTGGAAAATATCTTACAGGAAAACCTGGATACCGAGCTTGCAGATCGATTGGGAAATGTCAGCAATGAAGTCAAACGCTTAACCCGGCATTTGAATGACTTGCTCGCACTCACCCACACTTCAGCGAAACAACCAGACATCATCAATATCAAGCAACTGTGCCTGGAATTAAAGCATTTCCTGGTTTATCAAATGCCACAAACTATCAGGCTCAATTACCAGATTGATGATGAGCTGACAGTGTGTCTGCCGGAAACTGAATTTCGTCTGGCACTGATCAATCTGCTGCTGAATGCAATCCATGCGATTGGTCAGCAATCAGGTGAAATTCAGTTGTCCGCTTCACGACAGGACGACCAGATCGTATTGTCGATTGAGGACAGTGGTCCGGGCTTTGCCAAAACCTTGCTGGAAAATGGAATTCGTCCATTTGTCAGCCTGAAAGAAAAAGGAACAGGTCTGGGTCTGGCAATGGTACAGCGCTTTATCAAATCCCAGCATGGCAGTATCAGCTTATATAACACACAACAAGGACATGCCTGCGTTACCCTGACATTGCCGTTCCGGAAATCATGAGAGATTCCCTGTTAATTATTGAAGATGAAAAGCTGCTTGGCAACGAATTGCAGCGATTTTTTTCCAAGCAGGGCTGGGAAGTCGAGTGGGTTTCCACGCTTGATGGAGCACGACAGACACTTGCGCAACAAAATCTTGATCCCGTTGTCATTCTGTCGGATATGAGCTTGCCAGACGGCAATGGTCTGGATTTTCTTGAGGAAATGCGTGGCAAACCAAATCAGGGTACTGAGTGGCTGTTTTTAACCGGGTATGGCAGTATTGCCGATTCTGTCCGGGCGCTGCGTCTTGGTGCGTTTGACTTTATTGAAAAACCTTGCGACCTGAACCGTCTTCGTCTTCAGATAGAAGGCGCCGCACGCAGCGCCAAGGCGCAACGCAGATTGCTACGTGAAGCACTCAGCAGTCACAGCAAGTATTCGAGTCAGGCATTACTGGGGCAAAGCGATAGCAACTGTCGATTACGCGAATTGGTCAGAAAAATTGCTCAAGTACCGTTCTCCAGCCTGATTCTAAAAGGTGAAACTGGCACTGGAAAGGGCTTGCTGGCGAAAATATTACATTACAGCGGTAAACGCGCCGCAGCGCCACTGGTTGAAATCAATTGTGCCGCATTACCACATGATTTGCTTGAATCAGAATTGTTCGGATTTGAAGCAGGTGCGTTTACCAATGCCGGAAAACGTCACCGCGGTCTTTTTGAACAAGCCCACCAAGGTACCTTGTTTCTGGATGAAATCAGTGAACTTGAGCTGGATTTGCAAAGCAAATTACTTAAAGCCGTAGAAGAGTTAAAAATCAGGCGTTTGGGTAGTGAAACTGAAATCGATGTTGATGTGCAAATAATTGCCGCCACCAATCGGGATCTATCAAAACAAGTGGCAGAAGGAAAATTCAGGGAAGATTTTTATCACCGCCTCAGCGTTTTGTCCATTGAAATCCGGCCATTAAGAGAACGCATTGATGACCTGAACGAGCTGGTACCTGCATTCATCGCTGAATTCAACGCTAAATCAGGTAAAAAAGTGAGTACTGATTTACCTAACACAACATGGCAATTGCTGAAAAATTACCACTGGCCAGGCAATACAAGAGAATTGAGAAATGTGATTGAACGCTGTGTTCTTTTGTCGGATGGTGATGATTTTCCAGTTCAGTGGTTACAGTTGCCGCATGGAGAGAATATGAATCAACGTGTAGCCAGCTATGAATCAAACAAAATACTGATAGCGCTTGATGGCAGCCTGTCATTACAGGAAATGGAAAAGCGCATTATTACAAAAACTCTTGAAATAACAGATAATAATGTTACAGCTGCCGCTCGATTGTTGGGTACAACCAGAGAAACTTTGCGCTATAAAGTTCAGAAATACCAGCTATTCCCGTAATGAGTTCTTTGCGTCTATCCAGGTCGTGTTGAGACAACAATATTATTGTTTGTGAGATCAGCGTTTCCCTGCTTATTTTTAAAGACTAAAACCATATTCAATGCCAAGCCATAGATTGTTATTTCTGACAGCCTTGTTCTCAAAATTAAACTTGCGGTTGCCGTGTTGCCAGCCAGCCTTGATTGTAGTTTCACGATTTAATTCATACAATAACTCAATCTCGCCCTGATAAATATTCTCCGATGCACTGCTGTGAATATCTTCATCAAAATTACTTGTAAATGTATTATGTTCGTAGTCAAAAGTGAGAATAGCTGACAATTTTTCCAGCAAGTGAATTTTAAGCTCTGCGGAAGTGAAATGGTTGATATAGGAAATATCATCGAGTAATTGTCGCGCGTTATGCTTGTTGGTATAGCCACGCTCATAGTGATAACCGATTAACAGTTCATAACCGGGAGCAATTTCCCATTCCAGATGTGGGCCGACCGTCCAGAAATTGATATCCCGGTACTGAAATGGTGCATCATAGTTTCTTAAGCCATAGCGTCCCAGCAAACGAAAGGTGAGTTGTTCAGTCATGTGCTGGTTGATGTGAATTGTCCAGACATGACTAGTTAAACGTTCACTGAATAATTCTTCATTTTCACCTTCTTGTTCGGATTCTCCTGACAGAATGTCATTTTTTCCCAGAAATAAATCAGGTACATACTCATAGGCAAACTTTATTTCTGTACCGGTGAAAAATGTCTGGCCGATTTGAAGTTGATAGAAACCATGTGTATAGTCAGAGTGGTCGATAAAAACATACCCACCGACATCAACTCCGGCCTCAAATTCACCAAGTGAATTGTGATTACTCCAGGTCAGTTCAGCATTCGGTTCATAGATGAAATCAGATCCCTGATCAGGACGATCTACAACTGGCTGTGTTGGATCTTCCAGTAATGACAGACGTCGTGTTACTGAAAAAAGACCAATGTCATCTGTGTGATACATGCTGGTGTCAACTTCTGCATTCCACTCACTGTGAACATTTTTACTTATGATTAAGAATATAATAGGTAATATTAACAACAGCTTATGTTGTCTAGCATCAGCCGTTTGTGAAATCTGATTGTATAAACTAACTGACATATTATCGACCCTGAAGATTGATTGATAGAACTGCGATCACACACTGATAACTACACTGAAAAAGTGTTGAATGCAAAACGG
>DRLZ01000078.1 GCA_011322755.1 Crenotrichaceae bacterium | reverse complement strand
CTTTATGTAGTCTACTGTTTATACCGAGCATGCCACTCTCGAAGCTTGTCTGTTGCCATCACCGTGCAAAGAAAGACTGCCCACAACGATGCAAACCGGCCTATTTCGATACTATTAAACCTTTATTTACTGATAAATAGATACACATTAACGTTAACACAACGATGTCCTTTTTTTAGCCGAAGGGTAGATACTAACAAGTATTATGTTATAGTCAGCAATAACCTCATTTTACTCTCATCCGCATGTATGACGCTTGTTAAATTTATAACTGTTGTTAATGTATTTATTACGCTGCTTTTTTCGCAAACAAATGCATTTGCAGAAGTACGATCTGAAACAACAACGGTCAAGCCCTATCTTTATGCTCAGCCAAGTGATATGAAACCTTCGATAAAAAGTATCCAGCATGATCCTGAGAATGGCACTGTTAGCTTAATAAAAGGCAACCTCTTCGCGCCTATCGAAATAATCAACCCTGACCAACGAAATAAAGATAAAACCTTGTATCAGGATATCGCGATTGATTTCATTGAGAGTTATCGTCATTTATTCAAATTGAATCAACCAAAAAAAGAGTTAGTTGTTATACGAACTCAGATAGATAATCTAGACTATAAACACATACGCTTGCAACAAGTGTATAAAAGCATACCGGTGTGGGACTCTGAGCTCATCGTACATATCAACACTGACGAAATCGTCTATCTCGCTGGCGGGCACTACATACCCACTCCGGATAACATTTTACTCACACCGTCAATCAGCAAGAAAGACGCATTTGAGTATGCTCTTAAGCAAGTACCTAAACTGGTTGCCAACTGTTCACGGTGTTCTGCAAAGCTGATCATCTATTACGATTCCGATACCAGCCCGCGTCTGGCCTATCTTATAGAAGCAGGTTCTCAATTTTCAGGTACTTATCAATTAATTCTTGATGCTCATACAGGTAACCTGATCACTCAGTTACCACGTATTCAGACATCGAGTCAGATTATTCGCCAGGAAACGCCTATAATAACCTCATCAGAAGTAGCAATAAAATTATCTGAATAGTATCAGGAGCCAAACATCAGGAAATCAGACATGCGGTTATCAATTCTTACCTTATCAAGCAGCTTCATCATCTTAATTCTGCAATCAGCTCACTTGTCTGCACAGCCCGTGCAATCAGCTATTCAGGTTAATCCCATCTATGGCCAAACAGCATCACAATCAATTCAGCCAATTATTGTCAGTGGAAGAAAATCTAATCCAGATCCAAGACTGAAACGCATTGCAGATTTTCTGATTACTCAAAAAAAACGCGTAGTTGCAAGTCAAGCTTCCGCAAATACAACACGAACAACAAACCTCATGTCAGTGACTAGCCAAACGCTTGCACCCATGACTCCATTATCAATCCGCATGACTTCTGCGAATACCCCGCGACAAATCATCCCGGCAAGTTCAGCAGCGCTGAAGCAAACACCCTTGCATGTAAAGTCGCATGTGCAGTCATCACCCATCAAAACTGATGATGCTCTTCACACTGCTCAGACATTCCTGACATCTGCAAGCAAATTACTCCGCCTCGACAATCCGCAACAGGAACTGACACTCGCATTTAACAAAACAGATCATCTGGGGAAAAATCATTTACGCTTTCAGCAGCATTACCAAGGGTTACCTGTCTGGAAATGTGAATTAACCGTACATCTGAATAAAACTGGTGACGTTGAAATGGTTGATGGCATGTTTTATCCGTCCCCTAAAAAACTCAGCACCACCCCGATTTACACTGCAGAACAAGCAACTGAAACGGCTCGCGATTCAATTCCTCTGGGTATAAACGCCGCGGAGATACATTCACCACGACTGGTCATCTACCCTGAACAAGACAAACAAACCCGACTTGCCTGGGAAATTACATTATCCGCCGGATTCAATCACCAATGGCTAATTCTGGTCGATGCCCATAATGGCGAACACATTCTTGCATACAATCAGGCAAACGATGTTGCAAGAACGGGTTCCGGGCAGGATTTGTTTGGTATCCAGCAGCAATTAAACCTGTTTGAAAGTGGAAATCAGTTTTTTATGGCTGATACCAGCAAGCCCATGTTTAAGGGCGGCAGTCCATTCCCTGTCACTTCTGAAACAGGTGCAATTTACATTCTGGATGATCGTAACCAGGCAAACATTAACAGTGATGGTGAAGTCGAGCTGCCTGAAAGCTTAGCGGTTGCCAGCTCCCGCAATCGCAACAACTGGCCTGAAGATACTGTAAGTGCGGCTTTTACATTATCAGCAACCTATGATTATTACTCACAAGTTCACTCACGCAATTCCATTGATGGCAATGGGGGATCAATTTTTGCAGTTGTCAGAGTGGGCAGAAATTACGCGAATGCCTTCTGGAATGGCCAGGTTATCGCATTTGGTGATGCAATCCCTTTTGCTGGAGCACTTGATGTCGTCGGCCACGAACTCACGCATGGCGTTATCCAGAACACTTCCAACCTGATCTATCTCAACCAGTCAGGAGCGTTAAACGAGTCATTGGCAGATATTTTTGGCGAAGCAATCGAAGCGCATACATTCGGACAACCTGACTGGATAATAGGTGGTCAGCTCAGTTCGCCATTGAGGAGTTTCAGTGATCCGGGTTCATTCAATTTCTCTCGTGGTCGCCCTTATCCTGCAACAATGAGTGACTTTGTACAACTACCACCAACTCCTGAAGGTGATCTAGGCGGAATCCATATTAATAGCAGTATTATCAACCACGCATTTTATCTACTCGCAGAAGGGCTAAACGGTGCAATCGGTATTAATGATGCTGCACAGATTTTCTATCGGGCGATGGTGTTTCACCTGGTACCACGCTCACGATTTCTTGATACGCGTCTTGCAGTTATTCAATCTGCCACAGAGATTTATGGGGAAGACTCGATCCAGGCTCAAAAAGCAGCTGAAGCATTTGATGCCGTGGAAATATTTGATGCACCAGCAACACCTGACACAGGCGTTTTTTCCAGAGTCACTGGATCAGATGCGACGATCTTCATCGAGTTTGACTCCAGAAATGGTGGCTACTTTTTGAAACGACGCGACCCAGCGCTCAATGATCCTGCTACCGGAACTGAACTGAGCTTTTTTGCTGTTGCACCGAAACGTCCCTCGGTTGATCGCAACACTGGTTTGGTTGCGTTTATCAATTCAAATAATGTGTTATGTACAGTGAGCAGCAATAGTGGTCGCATAGAGGAGTGTAATGAATCCATTGGCAAAATATCTTCGATTGCCATTTCTGCAGATGGCAATCAATTTGCGGTGGTTTTCCGTGACCGTTTCGGTCAGCCAGAGAATCGCATCAATATTATTGATGCGACTTCAAATATCACAACCCGAACCTTTGGTCTTGTTGCGAGTGCAACAGAAGGCGCATCCACAACTACAATTGATAATGCTGACGTTATGGATTTTACAAATAATGGACAATTTCTGGTCTATGATGCATTCAATGAAATTACTATTGGGAATGGTTCTACAATTGGTGTCTGGAGTATTTATGCACTCGACCTTGTCAATGAGATCATTATTGCACTTGTTCCTCCACTACAGGGGTTTCATTTTGCTTTTCCTTCACTGAGCCAGACCACGGATGATTATCTGACGTTTGATGCATTCAATCTGGATACCAGAATTAACACAATCACCACTGCAAGTCTGATTTCTGGCGAAACACAAAACATCCACACATCAGATACATTTGGAGTACCTTCATTTTCTGGTGATGATAACGCGGTGATATTTTCTCAAATTGATCAATCCGCAGCAATTTCACTATTCAGACAACCACTACTCGATAATCACATCACTCCCTCCGGATCATCTGAGCTCTGGCTAAAAAATGCTGACTATGGTGTGATCTTCAGACGTGGGAATACCATTACCAGCCCATCATCAATATTTCTTCCACAAGAAGGCTTGTGGTGGGATTCGTCAAAACCAGGCAGCGGTTTTGATATTCAGGTAACCAGCAAGAATGATTTAGCTTTGGTCTGGTACACTTATGATCTCAATGGTCGTCCAATCTGGTATCTCGCCAGCGGCCCATTGAATGGAGATATCTGGAATGCGAATCTTGTTGAATACACCTGGGATGGAAGAACAGCAATCCCTAGCAACGCAGGCACTGCACGGTTAACATTCAGTGATGACAGTCATGCCGCTTTGCAGTGGACGCTGAATACCGGTAATGGCTTTGCAGATATCGAATATTTTATTTTCGACCAGACTGACACTGTCAAAACAGGGACATGGTTCGAACAAGCCAGACCAGGCTATGGTTTGACTCAGGTAGAGCAAGGAACAACACAAGTGGAAGTTCTGTATTTCTACGATTTGGCCGGTAACCCTAAATGGGCACTCGGTTCAGGGCCTTTAACTGAGAATACAACATTAATGAATACGTTTAGCGGTTCATGCCCTGTTTGCCCGTTTGTAGATCCAGTTGCTTCACCTGCGGGTACTGTCACAACATCATTTACAGATCAACTGACAGGTATACTTTCAACAGATATCGTCTTACCCTCACCGTTATTCGGGACATGGCAAATCGTTGATGCGACAATTACAAACTTGTCACAATAAGCTGATACAGGCCGGCGTTATCGCCAATCGTCTGTTTTCAGCGCAAAACTGCAGTCAGGAGCTGTCACCACATCAATCAATTGTGGATCAACACAACTCCTGAGCAATTGCAGCAATGATCGTTCCAATTATCGCAACGCTGAAACAACGGCATCGCCCATGACCGAGGTACTTACGATCTGTGTATTGTCTGAAGCAATGTCAGCTGTTCGCAGTCCGTTTTTTAGCGCTTGATCAACTGCTTGTTCAATACGATCAGCTAACTCAACCTCATTAAAACTGTAACGCAACATCATGCTAACGGAGAGTATCGTCGCCAGTGGATTGGCAACCCCCTGTCCGGTAATATCAGGTGCCGAGCCATGAATCGGTTCGTACATACCTTTTCCGGCTTCATCTAACGAAGCCGAAGGCAACATCCCAATTGAGCCGGTGAGCATTGCTGCACAATCCGAGAGAATGTCACCAAACATATTCCCTGTCACCATCACATCGAACTGTTTGGGATTTCTCACCAGCTGCATTGCTGCATTGTCAACATACATATGTGTCAACTCAATGTCCTTGTATTCCTTGCCAACCTCAATCATCACCTCACGCCAGAGTTCAGTGCATTCCAGTACATTGGCCTTATCGACTGAACACAGTCGCCGATTTCTTTTTGCTGCAATCTGGAAGGCATTATGGGCAATCCTGCGTACTTCAGACTCTGCATAAACCAGCGTGTTATAACCTTGCCGCTCGCCATTGTCCAGCGTCCGTACTCCACGCGGCTCCCCAAAGTAAATACCCCCGGTCAACTCACGGATAATCATGATATCCAGGCCAGACACAACGTCTGGTTTGAGTGTTGATGCATTTTCCAGTTCAGGATAGAGTAACGCCGGTCTCAGGTTAGCATACAGATTAAGCTCGGAACGCAGACCAAGAAGCCCGCGTTCAGGTCGAACAGAATAATCAAGCGGCTCCCATTTAGGACCACCTACAGCGCCGAGCAGTATTGAATCTGCATGGCGAACCAGATCTAACGTCTCTTCAGGCAAGGGCGAGCCGGTTTTATCGTAGGCGACACCCCCAACCAATCCTTCTTCCAGCTCTACAGCAAAGCCATAATCATCACGCAGGCATGCAATCACCTTGAGCGCTTCGTTAATGATTTCAGGACCAATTCCGTCACCTGCCAAGACTGCAATTTTTTTGCTCATTTATTCTCCATCGACCAGTTAGTAATACAAAATTGCCCTATTCATTAGAACAACATCACACAGATCTGTCTATTTTACGGAGCCAATTGACTTGCTACAATCACTAATATCCATTAGCATTTATTTTTTCATGAACACTCTCTGCTAACAGCAGGAACTTTTGCAGTTCAGCACAAAAACAGTCAATTCAGGAACTCATTCATCAGTCAACAATCAAACCAAATGACATGTAAGAGAACACGTCCTGTTTGCTTAAGGAAAACACATTGTGTATTGCATAGAATGCACAATTACCCTAATTAGACTGAATACATCATTTACAAACAACTCATTACATCGTGATCACTCATGAAGACGACGAAACAGTTCATCATCACTTTAATTTCACTGTACATCTTGTTTGGTTCTGGTTACGCACTCTCAGGTACGTGGCCTGCACTATTCGGAAAAGACGCCACCACATCTCTTGCACCAATGTTGGAAAATGTGCTGCCAGGGGTTGTGAATATTGCTACATCAGGCACTGTCGCTGTCAAACAGAACCCAATGTACAACGATCCTTTCTTTCGTCATTTCTTTGGCGCTGTTCCACAACAAAAAAGGCGCACCCAGAGTATCGGTTCCGGGGTCATTGTTGATGCAAGAAAAGGTTACATCATCACCAATAATCATGTGATCGCAAATGCTGATACGATTTTCGTCACATTGAATGACAAACGCAAATTAAAAGCAAAACTTATTGGAACTGACCCTGAAACAGATGTCGCAATTTTAAAAGTTAAGCCAGATAACCTGACTGCAATTCCATTAGCCAACTCCACTGCCCTGCGAGTAGGCGACTTCGTGGTCGCCGTTGGCAACCCTTTTGGGCTTGGGCAAACGGTAACCTCCGGTATTATCAGCGCACTTGGTCGTACCGGACTCGGGATTGAAGGGTATGAAAATTTTATTCAAACCGATGCATCAATTAACCCGGGTAATTCAGGCGGTGCATTAATCAATCTGAACGGTGAACTCATCGGAGTAAATACAGCGATCGTCGGGCCGAGTGGTGGAAATATTGGCATCGGCTTTGCCATACCGATCAATATGGCAGAACAAGTCATGCAGCAGCTGATTCAGCACGGCAGTGTTAAACGCGGACTGCTTGGCGTCCAAGCCCAGGACATTACCCCCGAACTTGCTGAAGCATTAGGTCTGGATACGACTGAAGGAACTGTAATTTCAGCAGTCACTGAGGGTGGCTCTGCACAACAAGCAGGCATTAAACCCGGCGATGTGATTATCAGGATTGATGGCAAGCCAGTCATTAGTTCTGCAAAACTTAGAAATACAATTGGGCTAAAACGTGTCGGTGAATCAGTCGATATCGAGCTCATCAGGGATGGTCAGAAAAAACACTTCAAACTGACCATCAAACAAGCTGATGTCGATAGTGGTCGAGTCAGCAATATACCCTTGCTGAATGGCGCCGAGTTTTCAGCTATCCCGCGTAATCACCCACTGTATCGACAAGTTGACGGTGTAATGATTGCCTCAATCAAACGCGGCAGCAAAATCTGGCGGTCAGGACTTGAACCAGGTGATATTATTGTCTCTGCCAACCGTAAACCCGTCTCTTCAGTCAAACAGTTTCTGAAGATTGCCAAAAAAACACGTGGAGAGCTACTACTGCGCATACAGCGCGGCAATCAGGCATTGTATGTGGTGCTACGCTAATAGTTACTGCAACAACTGTTCAAATAGACCCAATAAACTGGATTGTTCTAAATTAATATACTCGTTT